>DAOVVO010000099.1 GCA_030637135.1 Nitrospirota bacterium | reverse complement strand
CTCACCTTCTTCATTTCTTTCAATAATTTTTTTCTTTCAGAGATAATTGAACGGATACCGGAGTTCATCTGTTTTTTGTTCTTTAAGGCTTCAGCCGCAACAGTCTGTGACAGGGAATTCAGGTTAAAAGGAAGCCTTACCTTGTTTACCGCTTGTATTATCCCTGAATCAGCGAGCATAAAACCGACCCTTAAGCCCGCAAGTCCGATTTTGCTCAATGTCTTGAGAATAACAAGGTGTTTGTGTTTTTTCAGCAGAGGTACAAAACTTCCCCCCCCTGAAAACGCATTGTATGCCTCATCAATCACAATCAAGCCTTTTGTTCCTTTAACTATCTTTTCTATTTTTCCCTGTGAAAAGCAGTTGCCGGTAGGATTATTCGGTGAGCTTAAAAAAATCAATCCCGGTTTTTTCTGCTCCATAATTTTAAGAAATTCACCGGTATTGAGGTCAAACTCTCCATCAAGCGGTATCTCGATTTTTTTCTCACCAAGAGCCTGTGCAATGATGCCGTACATGGAAAATGTAGGAACCGGGTAGAGAACCGGGCCGCCAAACGTTGTTATTAAATAATAAATAAGTTCGTCTGAGCCGTTTCCATGAAGGACGTTTTCATACTTTACCTTAAATTCCCTTGCAACAAGTTTTCTCAGGGTTTTTGCTTCGGGATCAGGATATCTGTTTGTCTTTACCCCTTTTAATGCATTAAATCCGTACGGGCTTTCATTTGCATCGAGCTTTACCCTGCAGGGAATCTCGGAGGCAATATAAGCACGCAGTGAGCGGACATGTGGTTTCACAAGAGAGGCAATATCAATTTTTTTCAAAAACCCTCCTCTCAGGAAATTAGACATAGGAAACGAGACATGGAAACTAAAAATTAAACCAATAAATCTACAGAACGGAGATATGACAATAATTTGTTAGTTCTTAATTCTCATTTCATCAGGGTATTACCTTATTTAATGGGTACTCAATAATACCCTCTGCGCCTGCTGTCTTGAGCTTTGGAATGAGTTCACGCACAATCTTTTCATTGATCATTACTTCAAGTGCAAACCACCCTTTGTCTGAGAGTTCTGATATAGTCGGTGAATGCATCGATGAAAGGAGACTCATGATTCTCTTGAGCGATTTTTCAGGAACATTCATTTTAAGACCCACTTTTTCTTCTGCTGCAAGCGCTCCCCTTAATAAGAGCACAATGTTCTCCATCTTTTGTCTTTTCCATGTATCCTTCCATGCCCTTTTATTTGCAATAAAACGGGTACTTGACAGGAGTATGGTTTCAATCACTCTCAGGTTGTTCGCCCTTAGAGATGATCCTGTTTCTGTCAGTTCAACAATTGCATCAGCAAGAAAGGGAGGCTTTACCTCAGTAGCACCCCATGAAAAATCTACCTCTGCCCTGACACCTTTAGACTTGAGGTATTTATTTGTAAAACCCACAAGTTCTGTTGCAATACGCTTACCGTTTAAATCCTTAACGGTCTTTATCTTTGAACCGTTTGGAACTGCAATAACCCACCTGACCGTCCTTAACCCTCCTTTTGCATAGTTCAGTTCAGCAACCTCTCTCACATCAGCTCCCTGTTCAAGAATCCAGTCTTTACCTGTTAATCCGGCATCGAGCACACCGTTATCAACATACCGTGCCATCTCCTGGGCCCGTATCAGAAGCGCCTCAATTTCTTCGTCATCAAAAACAGGATAATATGACCGCGAGTCATCAATGGAAATGTTGTATCCTGCCTTTTTAAACAGCTTCAGTGTTGATTCCTGTAAACTGCCCTTCGGAAGCCCGAGTTTTAATGTCTTGCCCATAGTCTATTCCCTTTTTATATGCAAAATAATTTAAAATGATTCAGACACATTTTCGTATTTATGTATCACAAAAATCAACCCATTCGACTGTACCTGTATTATTTTTACCCTAGAGGGTAGTGTTTGTGTCCTTCGATTTCACTCAGGATAGTGAGTTTATCGAACTATGCCGCCGAACGTATCAAGATAAATTCAAACTTGTAATGTATTATAATCATTTAGCAAGCGGTTTGCTTAACATATCAACCTAAAACTCGATAGAACGGAAAAACCATGCCAACTCTGTATCTTATAGACGGAAACTCTTATATTTACCGGGCGTTTTATGCAATCAAAAGGCTTTCCACCTCCAAAGGTTTTCCGACTAACGCAATACTTGGTTTTACCAATATGGTTCTCAAAGTCCTGAGGGAGAAAGAGCCTGACTATTTTGCAGTTGTCTTTGATTCACCTGTGCCTACGGAAAGACACAGGATATACGAGGCTTACAAGGCCCACCGCCCCCCCATGCCAGATGACCTCAGGCCCCAAATCCAGCCCATAAAAGAGATTGTTACTGCATTCAGAATCCCGAACGTTGAGATAGAAGGATATGAAGCTGATGACGTGCTCGGTACTATCGCAAAAAAGGCTGAAACAAAAGGATTTGATGTGTATATCATTACAGCAGATAAAGATATAAACCAGATTGTGGGCCCGAAAATCAAGACATATGACACGATGCGGGATAAAGTTACAGCGGAAGATGATATTGTTAAGCGTTTCGGTGTCGAGCCTTCACGCTTTCCTGAAATTATGGCACTGACAGGGGATGCCTCAGACAATATCCCGGGTGTGCGTGGAATCGGAGAAAAAACCGCTGTAAGCCTCTTAAAAGAATTTGGCAGCCTTGATAATCTTGTTAAACATCATTCCAGAATAAAAAAACCAAAACTCAGAACAGCGATATCTGAAAATATCGAGAACATAAAACTCAGTCTTCAGCTCGCCAGGATTAATATTGATGTCCCTTTAGAAACGTCGTTAAAAGAGCTTATAGTAAAAGAACCTGATTGGGAAAAACTATTGGATTTTTTCAAGACATACGAGCTCAAGACCCTGCTCAAGCTGATTCCCGAGCAATCCCGAAATCTCATATCCGAAGGTACAAACTATGTCACTATTCTTGATGAGAAAACCCTGGAAGCGTGTATTGCATCTGTTAAAAATGAAGTTTCTATTGATACGGAAACTACCTCAAAATCACCAATGGCAGCAGAACTTGTCGGTATATCAATGTCTGCAGACCCTGAGAATGCCTACTACATTCCTCTTGCACATTCATATAACGGTATGCCGGAGCAGCTCTCAAAAGCATATGTGCTCGCACAGTTAAAAAACGTATTTGAAAATCCCGAGATTAAAAAAACAGGGCATAATCTAAAATATGACCTTATAGTTCTGAACAATGAAAAAATAAAGTTGCAGGGCATCGCCTTTGATACCATGCTTGCCTCTTATCTCTTGAATCCCAGCAAGGCAAACCACAACCTTGAAGATGTATCAATGTCCTATCTTTCGTTTCCAAAGCGTTCTTTTAATGATGTTCTGGGCAAAGGCAGAAAAGACTTCAGCGAGGTTCCGGTGGAAGATGCTTCCCGATACTCTTGCGAAGATGCTTCAGTAGCCTTGAAACTAAAGCACATCCTTGAGCCTGCAATAGAAAAAGAAGGACTTGCGGCGTTATTTTACGATATAGAAATACCGCTGATTGAAGTGCTTGCAGATATGGAAACAAACGGTATAAAAATCAATGTATCACTGATGGATAACCTTTCAAGAGAACTCACCAGGGAACTGAAAGGTCTGCAGAACAGGATATATTTCCTGGCAGGAGAAGAGTTTAATATCAACTCACCAAAACAGCTTCAGGAGATACTTTTTGAAAAGCTCGGCCTGAGAACTATAAAAAAGATAAAAACAGGTTTTTCAACAGATGTTGAAGTGCTTGAACAGCTTGCGCTGGAGCATGAGCTCCCGAAAGATATTCTCGAATATAGAACACTATCAAAGCTCAAGAACACATATGTGGATGCCCTGCCAAAAATCGTTAATCCAAAAACAGGCAGGCTCCATACATCCTTCAATCAGACAATAACAGCTACCGGGAGATTGAGCAGTTCAGCCCCTAACCTTCAAAACATCCCTGTAAGGGGAGAGTGGGGAAAGAGGATTAGACAGGCATTTACTGCAGAAAAAGGCTCTCTTCTTTTGTCTTCTGATTACTCGCAGATAGAACTGCGCATACTCGCCCACCTGAGTAATGACAGGGGATTTATAGAGGTTTTTAAAACCGATGGAGATATACACACGAGAACCGCCTGTGAATTATTCGGGGTAGCACCTGAACACGTAACTGCCGAAATGAGACGAAGGGCAAAAACGGTAAACTTCGGAATAATTTACGGTATCAGTCCCTTTGGCTTGAGTAAAGAACTCGGTATAAACCCTCAAGAGGCAAAGCTTTATATAGATACCTATTTTGGCAAACATACCGGGATAAAACAGTATATGGAAAAAACTATCAAAGAGGCGTCTCATACAGGTTATGTAACAACCGTATTCAACAGGAAGCGGGCAATTCCTGAGCTGAAAAGCGCACAAAAAACTACACGTCAGCTCGGTGAAAGGCTTGCAATAAACACGCCGGTACAGGGTTCTGCAGCTGATATAATGAAACTGTCAATGCTCAATATCTGGAAGAGGCTCAAAACAGAGCAACTCACGACTAAAATGCTCCTGCAAGTCCATGATGAACTCTTGTTTGAAGTGCCGGCAGGAGAAACAGATGCCGTGAAAGCCCTGGTACAGGAAGAAATGGAACATGCTATAAAGCTCAGGGTACCGCTCAAGGTGGACATAGGTATCAGCACAAACTGGGCAGAAGCACATTAAAAACTAAATGTTCAAACCGTTCAAACAGTATAAGCCGTTTAAACCGTTTGAACAGCTTGAACGGCTTGAACTGCTTAAACATTAGAGGATTATTATTCCATCAGTTTACGGCAACATTTCAGGTCTTAAAAGAAGCGACTTAAAGTCCCTTGAGAGGATTTACAGGAGACGTATACCCAGGGACAAAGTCCTGACCTCTGAACTTGTAAAATACATGGCTGAATGTTCAGG
>DAOVVO010000050.1 GCA_030637135.1 Nitrospirota bacterium | reverse complement strand
TTCGCTTTTCAATGGGGTGGTAGTTTCCGCCTCGGCGGATCCCGACGGGTCGGGAAGGCGCCTTTTTTAAATTTTTCAATTTGTAATCTGAACGTTGTAATTTAAGTGATGTGGGGTGGTAGTTCAGTTGGTTAGAACGCTGGCCTGTCAAGCCAGAGGTCGCGGGTTCGAGTCCCGTTCACCCCGCCATATTATTTATTTAGGGGTCAGGCCTTGACATAGGACAAGTTCCAAACTAAACTATCATCTAAACTTCACAAATTTAATTTAAAAAAACAGTTAAGTAGAAAGAAGATTCCCTGATCATGAACAATACAATGGAATAGCGATGGCGAGACCCTTACGGATAGAATACGAAGGAGCCGTATATCACATAACAGCACGTGGTAATGAGCGTGGTGAGATATACTTCTCGAAGAAGGATTACGAAAAGTTTCTTGAATATGTGGCAGAGGCAGAGAGGAAGTTTGGAATTTTGCTTCATTGTTATGTGCTCATGTCAAATCACTATCATCTGATTTTGGAAACACCTAAAGCCAACCTGAGCAAGACAATGCACTACATTAACAGTTCGTATACAACATATATTAATATCAAGAGGAAGAGAGCGGGTCACTTATTTCAGGGCAGATATAAGGCAATGTTAGTGTCAAAGGATAACTATATGTTGGAATTGAGTCGATATATCCACCTTAATCCGGTGAGGGCGGGGATAGTAAAAAAGCCTGAAGAATATGCATTCAGCAGTTACTCGGCATTTGTCTCTGGCAGGATAGATGAAGTAGTGACAACGGATTTGATATTTGGATTGATTAAAGGTAAGAACGTGGATATCAAAAAAGAATATAGGAAATTCGTAGAAGCAGCTATCGGAGATGAAGAGCCATATGATTTTCTTAAGGATGTTTATGGTGGGATAATCCTAGGAGGACAGAAATTTATTAAGGACACATTGCGGAATATAAAAGAGGAATATCTTCAACGAGACAGTGTCTCACAGAGAACGGCATTAAAATCCGCATATAAAATAGAGGAAGTAATAAATATAGTGTCAAAGCATTACGGGTTGAGGATAGAGGATATAATAAGAAATAAATTTTCTGAACAAAGGAAGATAGTAATATATCTTATGAAGGAGCGCACAGGAACAAGCAACAGGCAGATAGGAGAATTCTTTGGAGGTATAAGCTTTTCAGCAGTAGCGAAGGTGTATCAGAGATTCAAGAAAGATATAGAGGATAACATGAAGATTAGAAGAAAGGTTAGAAAGATTGAAAGGGAATTGTCCTATGTCAAGGCCTGACCCCTTCTATTTTTCTTCTTTTTTATTCAGGTTTTTTTTAGGGTTATGAAGATAAATCAACGTAGATATCAAAACGAGAAAAATTGTCGCTATGAGAATGATTTTTCCTGAAAGTTCAAGATATACGATTTTTTCAACATAATTAATTATAAACGAACCTTCATAACCTTGAGAGGGTTGGTGCATTTTTCTTAACCAGACCTCAATGTATGTGAGGGGACAGTACCATCCAAAGATTTGTATTATTACTGCAAATCCCATCCCTGCGATGTGAAAGACTTTTACCCGCGTATATCGTCTCCCAATAAGAGCACCAAAAATGAGGAACATTATCCATAAAAAGTGGAGCAGAACAACAATATCAGCTGTTATGGTATAGACATTTGAAATCGTCATTATTTGAAGCTATTCCTTGAGAGGCAGTTCTCTGTCCATTACTTTTTTAAAACTTTTCCGATGAATCAGGCATGGACCATATAAGCGTATGCATTCAATGTGCTCTTGTGTGGAATAGCCTTTGTGTTTTTTGAAATTGTAGAGGGGATATTTTTCATGATAGACGAGCATAATATCATCTCTCACCGTTTTTGCAATAATGGATGCTGCAGCGATGGATGCACTTATGGAATCACCTTTAATGATTGGTTTTTGAGAAATTTTGTTCAGATTCGGCAGTGTTAAGGCATCAATGAGAAGGATGTCGGGTATCCTTGCCAGGTCTTTAACTGCTCTTTCCATTGCAAGACGTGTTGCTTTTAGTATATTCGTCCTATCTATACTATCTGCATCTACTATTCCTATCCCTATATTTTCAGCACCATAAACAATGTCCCAGAAAAGCTTTTTACGCTTTTTTTCAAGAACCTTTTTTGAATCTTTCAGCCCCTTAATTATAAGACCTTTTGGAAGTATCACAGTAGCCGCAACAACAGGACCGGCTAACGGGCCCCTTCCTGCTTCATCAATACCTGCAATAACAGGATAAGTGCTTCGGATAGTTTCATCATAAAAAAAAAGCGTGTTTAAATGTTTCCCAGGAGCCATTTGGGTAATACTATCAAATTAGGGAGAAAAAATAAATTACTCAATTGTTATACCGGGAAGGTTAAATGTACACATAAGTATCGTGGGAATCGAGCGGATGACATTTTTTACAACGAGATATTTGAAATAGCTGAGAGAAAATGTGTGTAATCTACAACAAATGAAGACTAACTAGACTTTGCATAGGATTTTTCTTTTAATTTAGCAGCCTTGCCTTTTTTCTCCCGGAGGTAATAGAGTTTTGCTCTTCTTACGGACGCTTCTTTGATGAGCTCTATTTTATTAATCAGAGGAGAATAAACAGGGAATATCTTTTCCACACCAATACCATAAGATATCTTTCTCACTGTAAAAGTTTTACGAGTCCCGCTACCTCTGAGTGCAATTACAACACCTTCAAAAGCCTGAACTCTCTGTTTATCCCCTTCCTTTATGCTCATACTTACTTTTACCGTATCGCCAACTCTGAAAGAAGTAATATCCTTTTTATAACTATTTTCTAAAAGCTTTATAGCATCCACTTAGTATTCCTCCCCGTATAATATTTGTTATGCTCGATGAATCAATCATTCTCATCTTCACAGGATATTTCCAGTTCTGATATTATCTTTTTATCCTCGTCACTCAGTTTTATTTTTTTTATAAGGTCAGGTCTTTGTTTTATTGTCTTTTTTAGTGCTTCTTTTCTCCTCCAGCGCAATATCTCTTTATGGTTGCCTGAAATAAGAACGTCCGGGACACTCAGGCCCTGGAATTCCCTGGGTCTTGTAAAATGGGGGTAATCAAGTAATCCCCATGAAAATGATTCTTCCTCGACTGATTTTTCATCTCCTAAAGCACCCGGAATAAGTCTCGTTGAAACATCAATTATAACAAGTGCGGCCAGCTCTCCACCAGTCATAATATAGTCGCCGATAGAAATTTCTTCATCTATTAAGGCGAGCCGTACTCTTTCGTCAATCCCCTCATACCGTCCGCATATAAATACCAGCCTTCTTTTTTCTCTTGAGTACTCCTTCGCAATAAGCTGGTTAAATGGTTTACCCTGTGGGCTCAGAAGAACCACCCGCCGTGGTACATTATCTTTTTTAAGAAAATCGATCGCCCTGAAGATGGGTTCGGGCTTCAAGACCATACCCGGCCCCCCTCCGAAGGAATAATCGTCAACAGTGTGATGTTTGTCCGTTGTAAAATTCCTGATATTATAAGGTGTAACCTCAATAAGCATTTTTTCCTGGGCCCTTTTTAAAATGCTCTCTCTGAGGTAGGTATTTATAATATCAGGGAAGAGAGTCAGGACGTCGCATTTCATGTATATCCTTAAATATGAGAGAGACTCTCTTCATATTTGTATGGTGCACATTGCATAATGAGACTTAGTATGAGTCTATTCTAATATCTCAAGAACACACCTCTTGCCGATCTTTGTTCCAGAGGCACTTAAGAGAGTTCTCATTGCCCGTGCTGTTTTTCCCTGTTTCCCGATAACCTTGCCAAGATCAGTTGATGCAACTCGCAATTCGAAAACAGTTGTCCTTTCTCCTACTACTTCAGAAACGGAGACCTCCTCTGGTTTGTCAACCAGGGCTTTTGCTATCTGAACGATTAACTCTTTCATCGAACTACCTCCATATGAACACTAAGAATATAAGCTGCCTTTCATAGGCCAGCGAGTTTCAAAAGTTTTTTAACGCTGGGAGTCGGCTGTGCACCATGGTCAAGCCAATATTGAGCTCTTTCCGTATTTATTTTAACCTCTGAGGGCTCTTTTAAAGGATTGTAAGTCCCGAGAATTTCTAAAAAAGGTCCGTCTCTTCTTGTCCTTGAATCAGCAGCAATGACTCTATAGAAAGGTCTTTTTTTAGTGCCCTTTCGTGTCAATCTTATTTTTACCACGTTGTATCCTCCTCTATACCCCGCACAGTATAGCAACCAGGGATTAGCCAGAATTTAAAAAATTACCGAGTTTGAATTTTCCGCTTCTTCTGAAAGTCTTCATCATTTTTTTCATCCCGATATATTGTTTTATCAGTCTGTTTACGTCCGGTACGGTAGTACCGCTTCCGAGTGCTATTCGTCTTTTCCGGCTGGCGTTTATTATAGCATAGTTAGTCCTTTCCTGTTTTGTCATGGAATTAATTATTGCATCGATTTTTATGAGCGCTCTGTCATCTACAGAATGCCCCTTGAGCTGTTTCCCAAGCCCCGGAATCATAGCGAGTATGTTTTCAAGAGGACCCATTTTTCTAATCTGGTTAAGCTGATTTTTCAGGTCATCAAACGTAAACTTGTCCTCGCTCAGTTTTTTCTGTAATTGTGCTGCTTCATTAATATCAACGGTATCCTGAGCCTTTTCTACAAGAGTTACTACATCCCCCATACCCAATATTCTTGATGCCATTCTATCAGGATGAAATGGTTCCAGGGAATCAATTTTTTCTCCTACCCCGATAAACTTTATGGGTTTTCCCGTGACCGAGATCATGGAAAGGGCAGCCCCACCCCTGGCGTCACCTTCCATTTTGGTAAGAATAATGCCATCAATACCAAGTCTCTCGTTAAAAGACTTCGCAATGTTTACAGCATCTTGTCCTGTCATAGCGTCAGCCACGAGTAATATTTCCTTTGGATTAACCTCTCTTTTTATGTCATCAAGCTCGTTCATTAATTGTTCATCAATGTGTAGTCTGCCTGCTGTATCGAGGATCATCACGTCTCTTCCTTGAGCATGAGCCTGTTTAACGGCATCTAAACCAATCTTTACAGGAGAATCTCCCGGATTTGTGGCATATACCGGAACATCAATTTGAGTACCGAGCGTGGTCAGCTGTTCGATAGCAGCGGGTCGTGCGGTGTCCAGAGCAACGAGCATAGGTCTTCTGCCATCTTTTTTAAATCTTTTTGCTAGTTTTGCCGCTGATGTTGTCTTGCCTGAACCATGAATACCTACAAACATGAGCACAGTGGGCGGGTTAGGGGAGAGATTAATCTTGCTGTGCCCTCCGCCCATAAGTCTGCATAATTCATCATGGACTATCTTTACAACCTGCTGTCCCGGCGTAATACTTTCTATCACTTCTTTACCGATGGCTTTAACCCTCACTTTTTCGGTAAAGTCTTTAACAACCTTAAAATTAACGTCTGCCTCAAGAAGAGCTATTTTAATCTCTTTCAGGGCAGAGACAATGTCTTCTTCTCTTAAGAGGCCACGCCCTTTTAGTTTTTTCAATACTCCTTCTAATCTTTCTGATAATGCTTCGAACATTTTTTGCCTTTCCAGTAGGTGGGAGACAGAATAATTATTTAAAAATTTTCTTCGATATATTTTTCAATTGTTACAGCAGCCATAGCTCCATCACCTACCGCAGTTGCTATCTGTTTCAGCCCCTTAGACCTCACATCACCCGCTGCAAAAACACCTGGTGCAGAAGTGTGCATATGATCATCAGTGATTATATGATTATTCCCATTGAGCTTTACGAGACCCCTGAGGAATTCCGTGTTCGGGTTATAACCAATGTAAATGAAAACACCCTGCACATCAAGGACAGACTCCTCTCCTGTCTTTACATTTTTTATATGCAGGGCTGTTACAGAATCTTCACCGTCTATTTTTTTTACAATAGAGTCCCAGATGAATTTTATTTTTGTATTTACAAAGGCACGCCCCTGAGTGATTTTGATGGCCCTTAACTTGTCTCTCCTGTGCACTATATAAACAAGCTCGGCAAACTTTGTCAGAAAAATTGCTTCTTCGACTGCGGAATCGCCGCCACCTATAACTGCAATTTTATCACCCTTGAAAAATGCACCGTCGCACGTAGCACAGTAAGACACCCCTCTCCCCCTAAACTTACTTTCTCCTTCTACCCCGATATATTTTGGGTGGGCACCAGTAGCTATAATAATACCTTTTGATTCATATGTTTTTTGATTTTCTTCCAGGGTTATTTTTTTTATTTTTTCCTCGGAGGATATGTGCTGAACAGTTCCCTGAATTATTTCAGTGCCAAACTTTTTGGCCTGTGCTTCCATTTTACGGGAAAGCTCTATACCTGAAATACCTTCATCAAATCCGGGGTAATTTTCCACAAACTCGGTAGTCGCCACTTGCCCGCCTGTCAATCCTTTTTCTATGAGAAGTGTTTTGAGCTTTGCTCTTGAGGTATAAAGTCCTGCAGTCAGGCCCGCAGGCCCTCCGCCGATAATTACAACATCATAAAGCATTTATCCGAGAAGGGAATCGAGCTTTGCTTTCAGTTGTCCCTTGGCTACTGCACCGACTATCTGGTCTACAACCTGTCCATCTCTAATAAACATTAACGTTGGAATTCCCCTGATTTTGTATTGGGTTGCAAGCTCAGAGTTTTCATCAGTGTTGACTTTAACAAATTTTGCTTTTCCTTCATATTCTTTAGCTAACTCTTCAACTGTAGGAGCGACTATTCTGCACGGGGCACACCATGTTGCCCAAAAATCAACCATTACAAGTTGTTGTGATTTAAGAACTTCCTTATCCCACGAGTCGAAATTAACACTTTGAACACCGTCAGACATTTAACTACCTCCTGTGCACATTATTTAAAAGTTTTTAATTATATTTCTTTAGAAAAGCCTTTGTCAATTCCATTAGGGCGCGGAGCTCTGTAAAAAATGTCTTGTGAATCTTTCAGAAAATGGGAAAAATGTATTTCCACCTATTCCCTTTTTAAAATTTTGATAAATAAAAACTTGACAATTGCTGAGAGGATGTTAAAATGCTATTAAAAAAATCATTGAGTGGCTCAACGGGTACCCATAAATATAAAAACAGCGGGTGTTTATACTATAATCAATGAAAAAATCCTGTAGCGTATTATAGTGTATTAACTATAACTTTAATATCAGCAAAAAGGAGGAAGCCATGGAAACAGGCATGTTTACTGACATTTTACGGAACATTGGGGGATATATCCCAAATTTGATTGGTGCTGTCCTCATACTTGTCGTCGGGTGGCTTGCTGCACTTTTAGTGTCTGCAGCACTCAGGAAAGTCCTTAAAAGAACAAAATTGGACAATAAGTTAGCTAAATGGATTGCCGGTGATGAAAGCCAAACAGTTGGGGCTGAAAAGTGGGTGCCCAAAGGGGCATTCTATTTAATCATGCTTTTTACACTTATTGCGTTTTTTCAGGCTCTTGGGCTGACAATGGTGACTGACCCGATTAACAGGTTGCTGAACAAGTTGTTTGAATTTTCCCCACGCATTATCGGTGCAGGACTTCTCCTTTTAGTTGCATGGGTTGTTGCGAGCGTTTTAAGGGCACTTATTTCTAAAGGACTTGGAGCTGCAAAGATAGATGAAAAACTTGGCGGTCAGGCTCAAATCGAAGGCAAGGAAAGCCTTCCTGTGACGAGCTCGCTGGCAAATGCTGTTTACTGGCTCGTCTTCCTCTTTTTTCTGCCGGCAGTATTGAATGCACTGGCATTAGAAGGTCTTCTTACCCCTGTACAGAGTATGATTGACAATATCCTTGCATTACTTCCAAATATACTTGCAGCAGGGATTATCCTCCTCATCGGGTGGTTTATTGCACGTATTATTCGCGGGATAGGGGTGAACCTGCTTTCAGCAGCAGGGGTTGACCGCTTAAGTGAGAAAATAGGACTCGCAAAGACTATAGGCGATAAGACGCTTTCAGGAATCATCGGGATGCTTCTCTACATATTGATACTTATACCGATTGCAATTGCCGCTTTAGACACTCTGAAAATTGAATCTATTTCAACGCCTGCCAAACAAATGCTTCAGACAGCACTCGATTCCGTTCCTTCCATTTTTGCAGCAGTTGTAATTTTTATTATTGCCTATATAATCGGGCGTCTCGTATGTGAATTAGTAGTAAACCTTCTTGCCGGCGTAGGTTTCAATGCTATTTTAGCGAAACTTGGAATAGGGAAAGAAACCGCTGAAGGGAAGAAAACCCCTTCGGAGATTGTTGGGTACGCAATCCTCGTTGCAATTATGCTGTTTGCTGCGATGCAGGCTTCACAAATCCTGCAGTTTAGTGCACTTGCAACGTTAATTTCCCGGTTTATGGTATTTGCCGGACAGATTATTATGGGTCTCATTATCTTTGGCATAGGTCTTTACTTGGCGAGTATGGTTGCGAATTTGATAGAAGGCACAGGTAGTAAACAAAGCGGGATTATGGCCCTGACTGCGAGGGTAGCTATTATTATACTCGTTTCTGCAATGGCTCTCAGGCAGATGGGACTTGCAAATGATATTATAACCCTGGCATTTAGCCTGTTGCTTGGAGCAATTGCGCTTGCCCTTGCATTAGCGGTTGGTATTGGCGGTAGGGATATCGCAGCCCGTGAGGTTGATAAATTGATTTCTAAAATGAAAGGGGAGAAAAAAAGGGATAAAAAATCCTGATATTGTGTGTACCTTGCACAGAAAGGGCCGGATACTTTAAACCAGACTTTTCTGTGCAGCGGTGCAATAAAGATTTTTCAGTAAATATTAAAATTTTTACTATTTACCTGCCTTCCGAGAGATATTTTTTAACCCTGTATGTACTATTTCCTTTGCTATAGATTCAGGAGGCTGTTTTTATGATACTTGAAGAAGCAACAATGACAGAATTTACGAAACATTTAAGAAGAACTAAGACAATAATTTTTCCTTTTGGCACAGTGGAAGAGCACGGCAGACATCTCCCTTTACATACAGATACCCTCATAGTACATGAAATACTCAAACGTGTGGTAAAGAAAAGACCGGTATTCCTCGCGCCTCCTGTTTATTATGGTGTTTGTACCACTACAAGAAAACATCCTGGAACGATAAGCGTAACCCCTGAAACTCTCAGAAGATTAACAACTGATATTGTCAAGGATGCTTTTCACAAGGGACTCAGGAATTTTATTCTCATATCAGGCCATGGGGGAGGACTTCACATGTCTGCATTAAGAGAAGTGGCTGAGATCTTGATAGAAGAGCTTGACGGGATAAGAATAGCAGTCCTTTCCCCCTATAATATTCTTTCTAAAGAACTTTCTTTGCTTACCGATACCCCTGATGATTCACATGCAGGTGAACTCGAAACATCCCTTGTTATATCTCTTGCTCCCCGACTTGTAAAAGGACGTTCTCGAGAGGAATATCCAAAACTTCCTAAGCCTTTTGTGGTAAGAGATAAGCTTAAATATTGGCGAGGTGGTGTGTGGGGAAATCCTGCTAAGGCTACAAAGGAAAAAGGTGCAAGATCAACATCGTTTACTGTGTAAAAAATGAGTGATAGTATTGATACGATTTAAAATAA
>DAOVVO010000071.1 GCA_030637135.1 Nitrospirota bacterium | reverse complement strand
CGAATAAGACATGTCTTTTATGGTCTTTTCAACCCTTATAATATCCATCTCTTCTGATAGTTTTTCGGTGTCAGATCTATATTGTATGGCCTTCCTGAGTATGTGCGCCCGTATAATGTTCAGCAATAGCCTTTCTTATGCCGGACTCTGAAGCAAGGAGAGGCTCGATATTTAGTCCGAGTATAAAAGAAAGCTCGTCAATAGCTTGCAGGTCAGTCGGGTCAGACATTGCTACACTAAGTTTATTGTTATCGAGGTCTATGGGCATAATACAGTATTTTTCAGCAATATCATGTTTGACTTTGTCGAGAGTTTTTTGTGAAATCTTGGTGTCTTCAAGAGAAATAGACTTTATTCCGAGCTGTTTTTCCAGGATAGAGACAACAGTTTTTTCATCAACCAACCCCATATTGATGAGTATGTTAACTATTCTTCCGCCCCACTGTTTTTGATGACCAATAGCTGTGGTCAGTTGATATTTATCTATAAGCCCTGCATCAATTAGTAGTTCGCCGATTCTTTTTTTCTCTTTTGCCACTAAGCTCCTCTTGAAAAAAATTTAACAGGAAAAATAAAATTTATTTTCTTTAAAATAAATCGTATCAAACTCTTTATTCACAGTCAAGCAAAATAACTGACAATGTTTAGATCTGGTATGTGTATATCATGGTCATTCCCTGATATTCAACTGCCTTGTGATATAATGAGATTTACAATTAAAAGGTAATCACGGTTAGTAGTAAGTAGTAGAGGGAAAAATAATTTCCTGATATTTAAATGTCTTGCCATTAACTTCTCACTACCAACTACTAACTCCCTACTTCTGTTCCAATTTGTGAAACCATGAAGCCAATAGTCGCAATTGTAGGAAGGCCAAATGTTGGGAAATCAACATTGTTTAACAGGATTGTGGGTAAAAAACGTGCAGTAGTAGAATCGTTCTCCGGTCTTACGAGAGACAGACTTTACGGGGAAGCTGCATGGGGAGATAAAAATTTTCTTATAGTTGATACAGGAGGATTCCAGCCCGCATATGATATTGATGAGGCCCATCCGGATCGTTTTTCGGGAACGAGTCGTATTGGCACACCGGGTTTTCAGAAGGAGATTGTCCAGAACATAATAAAACAAGCTCTTATTGCTGTAAAAGAATCTGATGTAATAATCATGTTAATGGATGCTGAGACAGGGCTCATGCCTTCAGATGTTGAACTGATCAATACTCTGAGAAAATACAGCAAGAAAATTTTCTATGTTGTTAACAAGATTGATGGACCTAAAAAAGAAAAATCTCTCTATGATTTCTATCCGCTGGGGGTGACTTTATTCCCTGTCTCTGCTCTCAACGGATATGGCTTTGATGAATTCATGGATAGCATAATGAAGGTACTTCCTGAAAGTACCGAGGAACCTGATGAATACCCCAAAATAGCAATTCTCGGCAGGCCTAATGTAGGGAAATCAACGCTTGTTAATTCATTGCTCGGAAAGGAAAGGATGATTGTGAGTCCCGTACCTGGAACGACCAGAGACGCTGTAAATTCAATGTGTAGGTACCAAAAAAAGAAATATCTCATAATTGATACAGCAGGCATACGTAAAAAGGGAAAAATGGCGAAAACTTTTGAGAAGTATTCGTTTATAAAGACACTGAGAAACATCGAAAGCTGTGATGTCGCCTTAATTCTCATTGATTCGGTTGACGGCGTAGTTGAAATGGATCAAAAGATAGCAAATCTTGTTTGTGATGCTGGCAAGGGGGTGATTATACTACTCAATAAATGGGATATTACAGACAAAAGTCCCGGGTTTTTCGAGAAACTAAAAGGCGAACTTAAACATAAATTATGGTTCATGCACTATGCCCCTGTCCTTACAATATCTGCTTTGAGCCGTCAAAGGATTACAAAACTCTTCCCTTTAGTTGATGAAATAATCACTGAGCGTTCTAAAAAAATCAGCACACATGAATTAAATATCTTCCTCAGGGAAAGCCTTCTAATGCAACCTCCTCCTCTCTATAAAAACAAAAAGGTAAAACTGTATTATATTACGCAGGTTGGAGTTAATCCCCCCCGCTTTGTACTATTCACCAGTAGAAGGGAAGGAATAAAGCCTGAATATATAAGGTTTTTAGAAAAACAGTTGAGAGAGAGATTTTCGTTTAAAGGCACACCCGTACGATTTCATATAAGACAGAAGACAAAACAGGAGCAGAGATAATTCTCATATTTAAATTCTAAACGATAACAGGTGATGAAGTCATGCAGTCAGAGAGTCAATAAGTACGCTTCTGTTCCTTTTGCGCAGTTAGAGAAAGTTCATCCCGTTAGAAATTTATCTCTAACGGGATGTTATAGTGATGAGCTTTAAAAGCCGACGGTTGTTCACCCCGTAAGAGACCAAAGGTCTTACGGGGTACAAAGCCACCGTCAGCGCATACCATGAGAGATTGTTAAATTTCTAACAGAGTTTACATGACGTGTAATGTTTAAGAGTGCATAACAAATTATGTTAATTTTAGTCATAAAAAACTGGAAGATGAGAAAGATGATCAAGGCACAGCTTGAAGAAGAAGGATTTGAGGTGCTGGATATTGAAAGTACAGATAATGCATTTGATATAAAAGGGCGTGATGTATTGGCTCCGGGAAAGTCTTCTCTTATTGTGATAGACTTAACTGACAATGGATATACCATTGATAAATTAAGGGAAATCCAGAAAAGGGCAGGGGGTACACCTTTTATATTATTGCGGGGAGCTGTAGGGATTTTGGATTCTGAGTTGAAGAAAGAAGGATTTAATTTTATCTTGAAGCGCCCGTTCACTATCGGGCAACTTGTAAAAGAGGTAGCGAATGTACTTGATAAGAGCTCTCGGTAGGAGCATACTGGCATTTGTAAAAGATGAATGTTTATACCTTGCAGCGTCAATATCATATTTTTCAATAGTAGCTTTGATCCCTTTAAGTCTTTTGATTATTACCCTGTTTGGCTATCTTATGGGGGAAAACCAGGAAATCTATCAGTTTACCCTTTCCGGACTTATAAATCTCTTTCCCGAGGTAACGGAAGGAATAACGGCGGAGTTAAGAAAAGTTATCACATACAAAGGCATAAGTGTGCTGATGCTTATTGTATATATAATCTTATCCTTACAGCTTTTTTATTCAATAGAGCGCGCGATTAATAGAATTTTTAAGATTCCGAAAAAAAGGCATGTGCTCTTGTCTACCTTCAGTTATGTTCTTATAGTTACGCTTGTGATTGTTTTTCTCTTGATTTCCTTTACCCTGAGTACCATCGCAGCTATTTTTAAAAAATATTCTATCAGTGTATTTGGCCTGGGAATCGGTTATAAGGCAGGCATTCTGCTCACCTATGTTACTCCTTTTATTCTTGTTCTCATGATCTCTTCGGCGATTTATATAATTATCCCGAGAATAAAAATATCGTGGAAAAATGCTTTTATCGGTGCGCTCTTTGTAACTGTAATGTGGGAGTTGTCCAAATATTTTTTCACCTGGTATGTAAGTATAATTCATTTTGGAACAATATATGGTTCACTAACTACATCTATCCTTTTCCTGTTATGGGTTTTTTATTCCTCATGTATTTTTCTTCTGGGAGCTGAATTCGTGAGTAACATGGGAGGGAGGTAATAATGCGGGAGTTAATGGGGAAAGAAGTTGAGGTAATAACAGCGGATATTGTTTACAGGGGCATTCTTGTTGAAGTAGGCGAAACAGAGGTTTATATTCGTTCTGAGAGCGGCTGGCTTGCAATTCCTGTGGCGAATGTCGCAGAAATAAAACCGGTAGAATAACGTCAAAGTCAGTGGTGCCGGACTTGCCGAAGTATCTGCTGGAATGGCGTGTCAGACAAAAAATTAAACCTGTATCCCATAAATGAACCATGAGATATCCGTATAATTTCAATTATTTGAATTTCATTGATATCATTAAACAACTTTTAATACGAGCTTTCCCACAACTCGTCCAGTTTCACTGCGGGTATGTGCCTCGCGGACCCCATTTAATGGATAGACTTTCTCAACCACAGGAACCAATTTCCCGTCTTCTACTATTTCCTTAAGTATCGCCAGATCCTTTGTGCTGGGTTTGACAAAAATTATTTTGACTTTTCTGGTACTGACCATGTTGGTAAATGGTCCCAAAACCAATGATTGAAGCGAAGGCACGGTAGTAACGTAAGTACCTCCTTCCTTGAGTATGGTCTTTGCCTGGGAAAATGACTTTTTCGCCACAGCGTCAAAAAAAATGTCATACATCACCTTACTTTTAAATACATCCTCTTTTGTATAATCAATGACATAATCAGCTCCCGCTTTTTGTGCTAATTGCAGATTACTGGTGCTGCATACTCCGGTAACCTTGCACTCAAGCGCCTTTGCAATCTGTAATCCTGCAAGTCCAACACCTCCTGAGCACCCATTGACCAGTATATGA
The DNA here is from genome assembly GCA_030637135.1 of Nitrospirota bacterium. Lineage (GTDB taxonomy): Bacteria > Nitrospirota > Thermodesulfovibrionia > UBA6902 > BMS3Bbin08 > DAOVVO01. Next base: position 2,427 of record DAOVVO010000071.1, on the reverse strand, counting down.
TCGCCCTTCTTGAGCCGGCCCTTACAAATTAAGGATTGATATGCTGTTAACCCCACTAAAGGTATGGAGGAAGCTTCTTCAAAGCTCAAATTTTCTGGCTTCAGACAAATTTCTTCTTTCTTCACCTTGACATATTCTGCATACGTCCCACCTTTGAATGCATGCACCATCCCCCACACAGCATCTCCTGCCTTATAGCCTCTGACCCCTTTTCCTGCCTCAGCGACAACCCCGGCGTAATCACCTCCCAAAATTCTGGGCGGTTTTCTACCAGTCAGCCACTTTACATCACCTCTTCTGATTTTCCAATCCACTGGATTCACTGAACAGGCGTGAACCTGAACCAATATTTCATCATTTTTAATGACAGGTTTTTCCACTTCCTGGTACTCCAGAACATCGACTGATCCGTATTTATTTGTTACTATTGCTTTCATTGGTTTTTTAAACTGAAGCCCCCCCTCGTTACAAGATTAATTTTTCATGTTTTTAATACCCCACAGTCTCTGCTGTGGGGTTTCCCTATATACCCCCCTTTGGAAAAGGGGGGATAGGGGGGATTTTTAAAACTAATAAATTTTACCTAACGATACCCCGCCGTCTTTGCGGCGGGGAGTATTCATTTTTTTGATACTATTTTTTCATGCCTAACGTCAAAATCAGCCCCCACTGCTTCGTTTTACAAGCAAAAGCGAAGCAAAACGGTGGGGCTGGATTTCATTATTAGGCAATTAATATGTCAAGTTTGACAGCCTTTTTCATAGGTGATTCCTTTTCCTTTTTTTAAGTATATATATCAGAATAGGTCAAATTTATCAATTAAAAGTATGACCTCATTCTTACATATAAAAATTGCTAAAAATACCGTAAAATATAAGGCATATACAGCATTTTTTTACAAGTGAGCACCTGGCAATACAATGAAAGAGGCGTGAGTTTATGGCGAATGAAGACCTTTCAGGATTAAAGATAGACAAATCGCAAATTACCGTTTCAACAAGGAAACGCAAACGTTCTGTCTACCTGGCAGGAGTATTCCTGCTCATAGTCTTGGTAGCTGTTCTCTACTTTGCTGGATTTTTTGTATCAACGCATACAGTTCAGGTAAAAAGCGTTTCCCTGATATATTCCTCGCAGACCTTCACGTCCTTGAATGCCAGCGGCTATGTGGTTGCACAGCGTAAAGCTGCTGTAGCGTCCAAGGTTACCGGACGTCTTATATCGTTGAATGTCGAAGAAGGAAGCAAGGTAAAAAAAGGGCAGGTAATAGCCCGGCTGGAAAATGAAGACGCCATTGCCATCCGCGACCAGGCTGAAGCAAACCTGAAAGTTGCCAGATTTAATCTTGATCAGGCACGTGCTGAGCTCCAGGACGCCACACTTTCATTTAACCGGAACAAGGAGTTAATAGTTACAGGTCTTATCACTCAGCGGGATTACGATTCATCAGAAGCCCGGTACAGGAAGGCAGTTGCCGCGGTTAAAGCGGCAGGGGCATCGGTCAGGGCTCAAGCCGCAGTGCTTAAGGGGGCTCAGGTGACTCTCGAATACACGCTTATTCGTGCGCCTTTTAATGCTGTAGTGTTAACTAAAAATGCAGACCTGGGTGATATCGTTACCCCCCTGGGAGCATCTGCCGATGCAAAGGCTGCAGTAGTAACTATCGCCGACATGGATTCACTCCAGGTTGAGGTTGACGTTTCAGAGTCCAATCTGAAGAACGTATCTGTTGGACAGCCCTGCGAGATTCAGCTTGATGCCCTGCCGGATTCGCGTTTCCGCGGTGAAGTGCACATGATCGTACCCACAGCAGACCGAACCAAGGCAACCGTGCTTGTCAAAGTGCGGTTTATCGAAAGAGACAAGCGAACATTACCCGAGATGAGCGCCAAAGTTGCTTTTCTTACCCGGCCTGTAAAACCTGAAGAGACGACCCCTCTCACAGTTGTTCATACTGCTGCAGTAGTAGACCGTAATGGGAAAAAAGCGGTTTTCCTGATAAATGATAATAACCTGGTTGAAACATTCATTACTATCGGAAGGGCTCTTGGCGAATCAGTAGAGGTATTGAACGGATTAAGCGTCGGCGACAGAGTTGTGATAAATCCGTCTAAAAAGTTGAAAAATAGAGACCGGATTAAGATTGCCCAACAATAAAACGCATGGAGAGCATAAAACCCATTGTCGAAATACAGAACATCTGGAAGTGCTATCAGAGGGATAGCCAAAGAATATCGGTTCTCGAAGACATAACCTTTGATATCAAAGAAGGTGAATTCCTGGCACTTATGGGGCCCTCCGGGTCCGGGAAAAGCACACTCTTAAACCTGATTGCAGGTCTCGACAAACCGGACAGGGGAACCATACGGGTTGGTGGTATTGATATCGGCTCCCTTTCTGAATCTGAGCTTGCACAATGGCGTGTCT
>DAOVVO010000111.1 GCA_030637135.1 Nitrospirota bacterium | reverse complement strand
TGTAGCGCTCATTTTGATAGCAGGACTTCAGGTTATCCCAAAAGACTTATACCATGCTGCACGAGTTGACGGTGCCGGAAGCTGGTACATATTCGGCACGATAACCCTTCCGCTCTTAATGCCAGCAATCCTTATTGTGCTAATCTTCAGAACCCTTGATGCTTTCAGGGTATTTGACGCAGTGTATGTTCTCACCGGGGGTGGCCCTGCCAATACAACAGAAACACTTTCCATTTACGCATACAAAGTGTTGTTTCAACTCCTTCAATTCGGCTATGGTTCAACACTGTCTGTAATAGTATTTCTCTGCGTCGGGTTGATAAGTGTCTTTTATGTAAGGCTACTGAGCAGGAGCGTGCAATTATGAAAAAAACTGGTTTTTACATCACACTTTTTATCGTGTGCATATATTGTATCGGGCCCTTTTTATGGCAGATGATAAGCAGTGTTAAACCGTCCTCTGAATTGACAAAACTTCCGCCTGTACTGCCTCATACACTGACCTTTAATCATTATATATCTGTTTTTCAAGGTCATCCATTTGGCAGGATAATAGCAAACAGCTTTGTAGTGTCCATGATTTCCACTGTTTTCTCTCTCACATTCGGTTCACTCTCTGCGTTTGGGCTCTCTAAACTCAATATAAAAGGAAAGGGTCTAATATTTGCCTTTGTTCTTTCCATATCCATGTTTCCACCGATAGCAACAGTGAGTCCTCTGTACCTGGTAATAAGGGCCCTCGGGTTAAGAGACACCTGGTGGGCGTTAATCATAACGTATACAACGTTTACGCTTCCCATGTCCATATGGATATTAAGCAGTTTCTTCAGGGAAATCCCTGATGAGCTTTACCGCGCGGCAAAAGTTGATGGATGCAGTGCCTTTCAGATATTTTATAAAATCTTTTTACCACTTGCTGGTCCTGGAATTTTTGCAACTGCAATTTTAGTATTTATTTTTTCATGGAACGAATTCCTCTATGCGCTTACCTTCACGTCAACAACAGCCTCAAGGACCATTCCTGTAGGAATTGCGCTGTTTCCCGGACTTCATGAAATGCCGTGGGGGGATATTGCAGCAGCATCAGTTGTGGTAACGCTTCCATTAATTATTTTAGTGCTTATATTCCAGCGGCGTATTATTGAAGGACTTGCAGCAGGTGCGATAAAAGGCTGATTATGACAGAGATAACATTTGAAAAAATTACAAAGCATTTTGACAGGGTAAAGGTAATACAGGACTTAAACCTTACTGTTAATAAAGGTGAATTTTTCACCTTTGTCGGCCCGAGCGGCTGTGGAAAATCCACAATACTGAATATGCTTGCAGGACTTGAGGATGTAACCTCCGGCACTATATTCTTTGATGATATGCCGGTAAACGACCTGTCGCCTAAAGACAGAGATGTTGCAATGGTTTTCCAGAGCTATGCATTGTACCCTCATATGACCGTGTATGATAATATTGCCTTTCCTTTGAAGATGAAAAAACAACAGAACGTAAGTCTTGATACAGAGGTGCATCGGGTTGCCTCGTTGCTCAGTCTTGACGATTTGCTCAAGAGGAAACCGCGGGAACTTTCAGGAGGGCAGAGACAGCGGGTTGCACTCGGAAGAGCAATCATCAGAAAGCCAAAGGTGTTCTTAATGGATGAACCCCTCTCAAATCTCGATGCACGGTTAAGGGTTGAGATGAGGGCAGAGCTGAAAAAACTTCACAATAAATTAAAGATAACAACAATCTATGTAACACATGACCAGGCAGAGGCAATGAGCCTGTCTGACAGGATTGCAGTGCTTTATAACGGAACTATACAGCAGTGCGGTACACCCCGGGAGGTATATATAAAACCTAAAAATATCATGGTTGCAGGATTTATCGGAAGCCCTCCCATGAACTTTGTTCCTGCTTCTGTACAAAAAAGTGCTCCCTTGGAAGTAATCTGTAACGAAATGATATTCTCACCTTCAATCGAGATACTCCCTGAAAATACCAATCTTGTTATTGGTATCAGACCAGAAGATGTACTTATATCTTTCGAAAAATCGGCTGGCAGCATTGAAGTTACTGTTTCATTGATTGAATCAGCCGGTTCATTCAACTGGATTGACGTGATGTGGCACAGGATAAAGGTAAAAGGTGTTTCACAAATAGATGAACGACTCCAGACAGGTGGCACAGCATTTATGAAGTTTCCCCTGGATAAGGTTATTATCTTTGATAAAGAGACAGAGAGGAGAATGTAAAAGGGGGGATATGCTCTCTCTAACATTTCAAGGCATGAACACTAAAGGGAGATATACATGAGAATTATATCAATTATTGTGGCAATGTTCGCTGTTATGGTACTAAGCTGTGCAATAAAACACTACTCTGTAGGAAAAGATTTTGATGAGACCTTGATTCCCAGGATTGAGAAAAACAGAACAACACAAGAAGAACTTCTCGCTATGTTTGGTGAACCATATGTTAAAAGCATTCTTTCCGAACAAGAACAAAAATGGCTCTATCACTATGAGAGTGGCAGTTTAAAGTCCCAAAGCTTTGTACTCATTACAAAGGTCAAGACGATCGCGAGCAGAAAAAAAGTGCTCAAAGTTTTGTTGCGTGACGGGATAGTGGTTGATTACTCCTTTACAAAGGAAGAGATGGGACCTTAAATCTGTAAAGAGAGAACCTACTGCCAGTATATCTAAACATCTGTAGGGGAATATTATTTTATAAAAGACCTGAAGTAATAATGATTTAAATTTTGATGTATGTTTTCAGATTTTCTTCTTTCAGAACCTTCATATGTTCCACCCCTTCCCCTTATCGGATCTACCCCTATCATAACCCATCCCTCTGAACGCAAAAAACTTTTTATCTGCCCAGAATTGATGAGTTTATCGATATAAGAAGGCTTGATGAAATCATATTTACTGTTGTTATATAAAACCCTGACAAGCATAATGAACAGCTCACGTTAATTTCTTATAATTTTACCATAATTTAAACTATTTCTTTTAAAAAATGTTGTTTTGATTATATTCATATCTAATGCTCATTGTGGGTTGAGCAATGCACATTTTCAATTAATTGAAATTATGTACAAAAAAAGCTATAATTTTATTAAGTTTTTATACATGAGGAGTTATATATGCCTATTTACGAATATATATGTTTGAAATGCAACGAAAAGTTTTCAGTTCTTCAAAATATTTTTTCCTCTCACAGGGATACGAAATGCCCTCAATGTGCCTCACATGAAGTGAAAAAAGCACTGTCTTCTTTTAGCTGTGCTTCAGGTTCGGGGAACAGTTCTTCTTCTTCAATTCCTTCAACCGGCTACAAAGGCGGAGGTTGAGGGGTGTCCACCTGCTGAACCGTTGGTTCAGCTCTTCCTTACAGAGTCAACTTTTCACAAGATGCCCGTACCAGTTGTCTTAACCAATCGTAAAGGACCATGTGCCCCTCTTTAAAAGAATGAATAGGTTTGAGTTCTCGTAATGTCCTGATGCTGCTGTCCTTATAAATGCCAATATAACCGTAAAGCTTCCTATCTCTTAAGACTGAATAAAGACAGTATGTTTTATCCATTACTAAAGGATTGTTACGGGTTAGAACAAAACCCACTCGTGGCAGCACCTCTTTATCTTCGTCTATCTCTGATGGTTGAGTAGTGAGATACCTGATATTGAACTCAAAATGTTCATTAAACGTATTGACCTCCCTGCGTATCGTTGAGAGGAAACCAAAGAGACCGCTCTTTTCTTCCCATGTGTACATTTTTTCAAACTTCTTAATTTCGCTCAAGATCTTCATAAAAACCTCCAGTAAGGAGAATATTTATTACATTATAATAGTTTAAAGCTCCCTGCAGCAAATAGATGCTTCATTCAACTGGTACTGAGATTCGTTCACAAGCTACGGGAAACCTGACTGCCATGCCTACTCTATGAGTCGTAGACCGAGCAGGCGTCAGGCAGGCTCGCTGTTCATTTAGTGTTCCCTACGGAAACCCGAATGTTCGGACTTGTTTATTATTACATTCGCTCACTAAAGTTCGCTATTTCATTTTAAATTCCAAATATCAAGCACCAAAAAGAGCACATGAAAAAATCTGTAAAATTATTTATTTCCGGGGGTAAT
>DAOVVO010000068.1 GCA_030637135.1 Nitrospirota bacterium | reverse complement strand
GTCGATACATCTATTGCGATGAGTGACCTGAAAGGCATATTAGAGGTTTTTGCCCATATAATTTTTGGTCCAAAACACCGGTACGGTTCCGTCCCAGTTATTTCCCTTTTACCGAGCCGAGCGCAGAAATGGATATAGGGTGTGTTATATGTGCAGGCAAGAGGTGCAGTGTGTGCAAAAATACTGGTTGGATTGAGATATTAGGCGCGGGCATGATAAATCCACGTGTATTTGAAAAGGTTGGCTATGACGCAAATGAATACACGGGTTTTGCTTTTGGTATGGGAATAGAGAGGATTACCATGCTTAAATACGGCATTGATGACATCCGATTATTTTTCCAAAATGATAAAAGATTTCTTGAACAATTCTGATAAACACGGATTCTTACAAGGAGTTTGAATGAAGGCTTCAGTAAAATGGCTCAGAGAGTTTGTTGAATTTTCATTAACTGCGTCAGAACTTGCCAATGCACTTACCATGGCCGGTTTAGAAGTTGAAGGTATTAATGAACTCGAGGAAGATGCCATATTAGAAACAAATATTACTCCAAACAGGCCTGACTGTCTGAGTATAATCGGTATAGCACGGGAAATATCCGCTCTCCTCGGAATGCCGTTCAGGTTCAATCCTGCATCTGTTCAAAAGGAGGAAGGGGCAGGACCTTCAATTGAAATAAAAGACGAAAGCCTCTGTCCCCGGTATGCATCCAGGGTTATTTATAACGTTCAGGTTAAACCATCCCCCCAATGGATTTCCGAACGACTCCAACATCATGGCCTGAGACCGGTCAATAACATAGTGGATATTACTAATTATGTGCTCTTGGAAATGGGTCACCCTTTGCATGCATTTGATTTGGACAGACTATCAGGGAAACGCATAGTTGTAAAAACCGCAGGTTCTGCAGACAGATTATTAACCCTTGATAACGAAGACAGAAAATTAACACGAGAGATGCTTCTGATATGGGATTCTGAAAAACCTGTTGCGGTGGCTGGAGTTATGGGAGGATTACATACAGAGGTTATTGATTCGACAAAACATATCCTTCTTGAAAGCGCTTATTTTTCTCCTCTTTCCATAAGAAGAACCTCCAAGGCTCTCAGTCTCAGTACTGAGGCTTCATACAGATTTGAAAGGGGCGCTGATATAAACGGTGTAGTTCCAGCCCTTGAGAGAGCTGTCCAGCTCATAATTGACAACGCAGGTGGGGCAGCTACCGGAATTACTGACGTGTACAGAAAACCATTGAGATCACAACGAATAACGGTAACGTGGAAAAAGATCAACGATACGTTAGGGATTAACATTAACCCTTCCCGGATATATACTATGTTAGAAAGCCTCGGGATTGAACATAAAACTGAAGGGGAGGGGATATCAGTTATGCCGCCGAGCTTCAGACAGGATCTGCGCATGGATGTTGATGTCATTGAAGAAGTAGCACGGCTTTACGGCTACAATAATATACCCTCTACCTTCCCGAACATTGAAATACAGCCAATAAAAAGCAATATACGCTGGGATTTTGTACATACTATAAAAGATTTAATGGTCAGGTCCGGATATTTAGAGGCAATAAATTACAGTTTTCTGAATCCCTCGGTCCTCGATAAACTGAGATTGCCAGCGAAAGACAAAAGGAGAAAACTGATAAAAATAAAAAATCCCCTGAAAAAAGAAGATGAAGCACTCAGGACAACCCTTATTCCGGCTTTGCTTGAGAATGTCAGATTAAATATAAGGCGTGGTGAAAGATCAATCCGTATTTTTGAAATATCCAGCGTCTTCTTGCATTCAACCCGGAGTCTACCTGATGAAATCCTCAAACTATCAGCGATTTATTTAAAAGACAGGGATGAAACTGTATGGCAGGAAAAACATGACGGTTTCTATGATTTAAAAGGGGCTCTGGAAAATATTTTTCTTGATTTAAAAATAAAGAACTACTCATTTCATAAAGACATAGACGTAAAAGAATCATATCTTCACCCTGGCAAATCCTGTGTTATAAAAATTAATGAGCATGAAGCCGGTTATCTTGGAACGCTTCATCCTGATGTAGCAGAAGATTTTGATGTATCCCCTGAAACAAATATTCTAGAATTGGATATTGATACGATTCTCTCTTTGAAAAGTCCTCAAACTGTATATCAGCCTTTACCTAAATATCCCTATATAGAAAGAGATATTGCCATAATCGTACCGAATAATATACCTGTAAGCGATGCAAAGAGTACTATTTTACATGTAGATTCTCAGTTTATTGAATCAGTCAGACTGTTTGATATTTACGAAGGCAAACCGATTCCAAAAGGCAAAAAGAGTCTTGCATTTTCAGTTCGCTACAGGGCAGTTGACAGGACACTAACAGACGAAGAAGTAAAGGGGATCCATACAAACATCATCAAACGACTTCAAGACACCCTAAACGCAGAACTCCGCAGCTAAAATAAAATCAAAATTTAAAAATCAAAGGTCAAAGTTATGGAGAATATAAAAAATACAAATCCTTAATTTTGCATTTTGATTTTTGATACGTTCGGTGGCATAGTTCGATAAACTCACTATCCTGAGTGAAATCGAAGGACACAAACCCAACCCTTTAGGGTAGGGAAAATACAGGTGCCGCTCAGTATGGCTTCGACTGAGCCTTCGGCCCGAGCTCAGGCCGAGGGCTCAGCCGAATGTCCAACCCCTGACTGCTTGCCCTGAACGAAGTCGAAGGGTTACGTCGGTGACAGTCGAATGGGTTGATATTTTTAACATGGACATTTCAAGAAAAATATTATCAGACCCGATTAATAAGTGGGTATTGAGAGCAGCCCGGGAATTAGATTCAGAGGTTTTTATAGTAGGTGGTTATGTACGTGACCTCATGCGTGGTGTACGGTCAAAAGACAGGGATTTTGTATTTAAAAAAAATGTTAAAAATATAGCAGATAAGGCGGCAAAAAAATTTCGTGGTACATTGATTGAATTAAGAAAACAAAAAACATATCGAGTTGTATTCAAACATAAAATCAGGAAGGGATATTCAGATCCCCCCCGCATAAACCAGAGAGAAGTAATTGATTTTTCACATCTTAAGGGCACAATTTACAACGATTTAAAAGAGCGCGATTTTACCATTGATGCAATAGCATGGTCACAGGAAACAGGCATTATTGATCCGCTTTCCGGCAGAAAGGATATTGAAGAAGGTGTTATTAAAGCAGTAAGGATGAAAAATCTCAGGGATGATCCACTCAGAATGCTCAGGGCTTATCGGATTGCCGCAGAGCTTGGCTTTCAAATTGAAGAGAACACAAGAAAACACATAAAACATCATTCTCAAGATATATCAAAGGCAGCATATGAGAGAATAACAGATGAGCTTTTTAAAACTCTCAACAATAAAAATTCAGGATCGTATTTATACCAAAGTTTAACTGATTCTATTCTTCACACCATTGTATATTCTCAGCAACACGTGAAAGCAGCGAGAAATGAGTATAAAAAAGTTAACACTTTAAATCAAAACGTGAAAACACTTGACAGTTTTAATTCATACATTAGCAAGCACACAGAAAAAATAAAAAAATCATATTCGGGGAAAGAAATACAGAGATTTCTGAATAAAGAAATTAGCCAGGGACTGAACACACTCGGACTTTTACGCCTTGCAATTCTATTTAGAAATGTTTCGCTTTTGAACAGCACATTATGTATAAGCAATGCTATCAGGGGGGCTATAAAAGATATCCACAAGGGATTACATGTATTAAACAAAAAAATTACAGAAAAGAGTTTTTATAAAGTTTTTAATGCATCTGGAGATAGAATTTTTGAAACAGCTCTTTTATTGGCTTTTAAAAAATCAAAAGACGTTCGAGTGTTTTACAGGATGGCAAAAGAATACCTAATGATTAAAAATAAAACACTTGCAAACGGAAACGATGTACAGAGAATTTTAACAATAAAACAGGGCAAAAAGGTAGGAGATATATTAATAAAACTGAAAGAACAACAGTTTAAAGGGAAAATAAAGACCAGGCATGAAGCAGAGAAATGGATACTATCTAATTTTACATAATATATCTTATAGGACATAAAACATACTAAAGAGATGTTAAAAGAATGTTATTATAGATGGGCTACCCTTTTCTAAATAGCCTGCAGTGTAGAATTCACGGTGAATGCATAAAAATTAGGCAGATAAAATAGTTATAAATATCAGTAGGTTAAATGCGTTTTAGAGGGGAATACCGATGAGTTCTCCATCAGTATATGTAATAGCCCTAACAGGCAATCTTTGCCCTATCAAGAGGTTATGAGATTTGACTAAAAGCCTCATATAATTACTGGAAATTGCTCTATAAAAACCTGTGGTTATGTGTTTTTGCTCAACTATTACATCAAGACAACTATCTAAATGTTTTGATATGTAATCATATTTCTTCTTTTTTGAAATTTCCAATAGTTTCCTTACTCTCTGCTTCTTAACTGCCTTTTTTACTTTACCCTCTAATGCTGAAGCCTTTGTGTCAGGTCTATCAGAGTATGGAAACACATGCATATAACTGAGGGGTAATTCCTCAATGAACCTAAGGGTATTTTCAAATTCCTGGTCATCTTCACCTGGAAATCCTGCAATTACATCTGTTCCAATTGATATATCCGGGCATTCTGACACTATTTCAGTAACCAGATTTTTATAAAAAGACGTAGTATATCCCCTATTCATTGCCTTTAATATCCTGTCAGAACCGCTCTGAAGCGGAATATGCAGGTGTGGACATACCGAGCCCTGTTTTATGAGCACTAATAATTCTTTTTTTAATTCCTGCGGCTCTATTGAGCTCAATCTCAGGCGAGGTTCAGGATATGTGCACACTGTTTTTTCCACAATCTCTAACAAAGAAGTTTGAGGTTTAAGGTCTAAACCATAGCTTCCTATATGGATTCCTGTAAATACTATTTCTTTAAAACCTTTAGAATGAAAATCTTCGACTGCTTGAAGAAAAGCCTCCGGGATTAAACTGCGGCTTTTACCTCTTGCTCTGGGCACTATACAGTAAGAACATGAAAAATTACATCCATCCTGTATTTTAAGGAAAGCACGGGCCCTGTTTGAGGAATAAGGACCACATGTAACCGGCGCGTCCATGGAATCAATTAAAACAGGAGTTTTGCAGTTATTCTGAGATCTGAAGTTGTCTGAATACAATGTGTTCAGATATTCATGAAGTTTATTTTTTTGAGAATTACCAACTATGAGGTCAATGCCTTTTATGTTTGACAAATCAAGAGGCCTCAATTGTGCATAACAGCCTGTAGCAATAACTTTTGCGCCGGTCTTAACAGCCCGCCTTATCATCTGTCTTGACTGATAATCACTTTTTGCTGTCACAGAGCACGTATTTATGATGCACACATCAGGTCGGAAACGACTCGTACTGAGATTATCTGTGTTCTGAAACATTGGTACAATTTCATGACCATTTTCTTTTAAAGAACCTCTGATAAGGGCACTTTCTGATTGGTTTACCTTACAGCCTAAAGTGGTAATAGCTACTCTCATAATAAATATAAGTTCAATCTGTTCAATCCGTAATACAGCTTAAACGGCTTGAACGGTTTTAACTGTTTAAACTACTTCTCCTAAAAGCGAATGTTGCTTTGCCTCCAGAATTTTCAGTTGAATAAGCCTTCCAATTAAAGAACTTGAACTGCTTGAACGATTTGAACGGTTTGAACTTTTATTCTCTGCATAGAAATTTACAATTTTATTTGACCTTGTCCTGCCGGTGAGTTTATCGCTGTCTGTCTCGCTTGGACCTTCAACTAATACTTCAAGTATCTTACCTTCAAGCGCTTTATTCTTTTTATAGGTAAGTTGCTCCTGTATGTTTAAAACCATGGATAGTCTCTGTGATTTAACGCTTTCGTCAATATGTACGGGCAGTGAAAGCGCTGCTGTATCAGGTCTCTGAGAATATTTAAACGCAAAAATACCGTCAAATTCTATTTCTTGTAACGCATTCATGGTATGTTGAAAGTCTTCATCTGTTTCACCTGGAAAGCCAACGATTATGTCAGATGTTATGGCTATGCCAGGAATCATGCTTCTGAGCATCTCTATTTTTTCCAAGTATTGTTTATATGTATAACCTCTGTTCATCAGTGAAAGGATTTTGTCGGAACCTGACTGTACAGGCAGATGTATGTGTTCACAGAGGCTTGGTAAATCCCTCAGTGTTTCTATGAGTTTCTGTGACAGGTCTCTCGGGTGTGAGGTGACAAACCTGATTCTTTCTATCCCGGTGACATCATGTATTACTTTAAGTAAGTCTGGAAAATCTATTGATTCAGAGAGATATTTCCCATATGAATTTACATTCTGACCTAACAGTGTAATTTCTTTATAACCCTGTTCTGCAAGGTTCTGAATCTCATTACATATGTCTTTGCTCGGTCTGCTTCGTTCTCTCCCGCGGGTATAGGGCACAACACAGTATGCACAGAAATTATCACATCCATACATTATTGAGACCCATGCCTTCACCTGCCCTTCCCTCTTTATGGGCAGAGTTTTTGTATGATACTCAGGATTGTTATGTAAAGCTGTTATATGTGTTTTGCATGCCTGCCCTGTACCGGATGGTACAGGAATCCATTTTTGAAGACTGTCTATATTTCCTGGACCAAAGAGAAAATCTACATAGGGAAACTTTTTAAAGAGTGTATTCCCTTTTTGTTGGGCAATACAGCCTGCAACAGCAATCTTGAGATGTGGATTATTCTTCTTTGCTGACTTAAGTCTTCCAAGCTCGCTGTAAACCTTTTGTTCTGCTTTTTGCCTGATGCTGCAGGTGTTGATAACAATGACGTCTGCATCTTTCATGTCTTCAGCCTGTCCATATCCTGATTCTGTGAAGATTCCCGCAATCTTCTCAGAGTCATGGACGTTCATCTGGCACCCATAGGTTTTCAGGTAGTACTTCATAATAAATGTCCAAATATTAAATATTTTCTTTCCTACAAAGATATCTCTTTTGAAATAATTTCTTTAACCCTTAGTATTATATT
>DAOVVO010000120.1 GCA_030637135.1 Nitrospirota bacterium | reverse complement strand
TTTTCTTCAGTAGCTTCAATTACTACTGCACCTGCTGCATCTCCAAACAAAATACACGTTGCCCTGTCCTCCCAGTCAACAAATTTGGAAAACACCTCAACACCTACCAGTAATATCTTTTGAAAATTCCTTGCTTTTATAAAACTATCCGCAACCGATAGACCGTATATAAATCCACTACACGCAGCATTCAGGTCAAAAGCCGCTGCATGTTTTGCTCCGAGCCTGTTCTGTAGAAACGATGCTGTAGAGGGCATAACCATGTCACCACTCACAGTAGCAACGATAATCATATCTAATTGATTTGGTTTCAATCCTGCGCTCTTGAGCGCCCTTTTTGATGCCTTGACACCCAGGTCAGAGGCAGCCTCAGAATGTTTAGCGATTCTTCTCTCTTTTATTCCGCTTCTCTCTGTAATCCATTTATCTGATGTATGTACCATCTTTTCGAGATTGAAATTAGTGAGAACTTTTTCAGGCACATAAAAACCTGTACCGGTTATCCTACTTCTTAACGGCAACTTTCCTCTCCATATGGATTACAGGCTTTGAATTCTCATCAGAAAACTCATCCCTTATGATTTCAATAACTTTTTTCTTGTAAACCTCTCCTGCAATGAGTATCGCATTCTTTATTGCCTTTGCAGTTGAACGGCCGTGGCTGATTATACATGGTTTGCTTAATCCAAGAAGAGGTGCCCCACCGTATTCTGAATAATCGGTTTTCTTTTTAAAATTCTTCAGAACATCTTTCAAAAAGAAATAACTCATTTTTCCCCGTATATTCTTCGAAACTTCCCTTTTAAGCATCTTTGCGATTGCTTCTGCCAAACCTTCACTTATTTTCAGTGCAATATTTCCAACAAAACCATCACATACTACAACATCAGCCTCTCCTGCAAAGACATCCTTTCCTTCCACATTGCCAACAAAATTGATGTCTGACTCTTTTAAGAGTTTAAATACTTCTTTGGTAAGCTCATTTCCTTTTACATCTTCTTCCCCGATACTGAGCAGTCCTGTTTTGGGTGAATTAATATTAAATATACTTCTCGCATAAGAATTACCCATGATAGCAAACTGAAATAAATGAGATGCTTTGCAATCTACGTTTGCACCGGCATCGACAAGGATAAAAAGACCCTTGAGTGTAGGCATAACTGCAGCGATTGCAGGTCTCTGAATGCCCGGTATTTTACCCAGAAGGAAAAGCGCCGTTGCCATAACCACTCCTGAATTACCGGCACTGACTACGGCATCAGCTTGACCGGATTTAACCAAATCAACGGCAATTCTTATTGAGGAATCTTTTTTACGTCTGATGGCTGTTACCGGGGACTCACCCATTTCAACCACCTGGGAGGCGTGCTTTATCTTTATCAATAAATGGGGATATTTTTTTCCTTTGAGCTCCTCGCTTATTGCCTTTTCATTTCCAACGAGTATAACGGAAAGTTCCTTGGATTTCCTGACAGCTTCAATAGCTCCTTCTACGGTAACAGCAGGAGCATGATCTCCCCCCATTGCATCCAGAGCAATTTTCATACACTTTCTTTTTCTATTACGTCAATAATTTTTTTACCTCTGTAAACGCCGCAATTCGGGCACACCCGGTGTGAAAGCGTTGGTTCCTGACATTTTGGACAGAGAACTACATTTGGTGCACTGATTTTCCAGTTGGCTCTCCTCTTGTCTCTCCTTGACCTCGTATGCCTGTGAGTTGGATTTGCCATTTTGACTCCTTCCGTTTATATTAATTTCCTTTCTTTATAGATTCTTTGAGTGTTTTAAGCTTTGCAAGCCTTGGGTCTATCTGGTTCCTACTACATGTACAAGATCCCGTATTTAAATCTTTTCCACATTGAGGACAGATACCTAAACAGTCTGTTTTACATAAAGGCTTCATAGGAACTGTAAGGAGAACCTGTTCTCCTACCAAACCTTTGATATCTATTGCATCGTCCTCGTAGAAACTTACATTTAAATCATGAGGCATCAGTTCATGTTCCCTGTGTTGCATTATCTCTTTCTTTGGGAGATACTCAACGCTGAAATTTGTCTCAATAGGATATGAAAATTCTTTTAAACACCTGCTGCACACTACAGAAGCTCCTGATTTCGCACAACCATCTATATGCACTTTAGTGCCGAATCTTAATATTTTCAAAAAGACCTGAACCTCTTCCTTAAGAACAATCCCTTCCAGGCTTAAAGGGATTTTCAGCTCTCTTTCTATTCCATCTTCAGGGATTTCTGAGACTATAAGATGCATGGCACAAAAAAACAAACCTTTAATTAAGGGTATAGCCTTACTATTGCATGATAAGACACAGATAATATATTTAAATAAGTATATTTTTTCATAAAATAAGGTTAATTATAAGAACTCTTTATTCTCTTTGTCAACGAAACGGCTGAATACCGTAATAACACAAGTTTTAAAGAAGTAAAGAGGTGCAGTACCCCGGGACAGAAAAATCATCACTATAAAGTTAAAAAATGAGATATTGTCAGGTTCTTGTGCGTAGTGGTGTGATATCCATGCTGATATCTACGGCTGTTGCTGAGTGTGTAAGTGCGCCAATTGAAATCAGGTCAACTCCTGTTTCTGCCACGTGCCGTATATTATTCATAGTTATATTTCCAGAAGCTTCAATAATCACGTGAGGACTGTGACTGCGTATTATTTTTACGGATTTTTTAGTATTTTCAAGAGACATATTATCAAGCATTATTATTTCAACCCCTGCAGATAAGGCGCTTCTCACCTGCGTTATATTTTTTACTTCTACTTCAACCCGGAGCATATGGTGAGCATGTTTCTTTACCATCCCTACTGCTTTTTCAATACTGCCTGCTGCATGAATGTGATTGTCCTTGATCAACACACCATCAAAAAGTCCTGATCTATGATTAGCACCACCCCTGACCCTTACTGCATATTTTTCAAAATATCGTAATCCTGTAGTTGTCTTCCTTGTATCAACTACCTTT
>DAOVVO010000079.1 GCA_030637135.1 Nitrospirota bacterium | reverse complement strand
ATATTCCCTAAAAATATTGAGCTTTTTTTTATCTGGAATACAATTTTTTTGAGAAGCGATGTTATCGTTGATTTATCACAGCTGATATTTACCATAACAGGAATTTTTACTGTATATAGCATTGCCTGCAAACTGCAGATAAAGGAAAAACATGCACTGTATGCTTCTCTGCTGTTCTTCTTTACCCCGATAGTAATTCTTCAATCAACGACAAATTATATAGATATCGCAGTATCTGTCTTGTTTCTCATTGCCATAAATTTTCTGATGTATGATATTCCGGCCACTTATCCTGATAATAATGCAGGGGTAATCAATGGAAAGAAACGGCGTATCGCTGTTGTTCTTTCCGGCTTAACAACCGGCATTTTACTTGGTGCGAAAGGATCTGGTCCGTTATTCGTTATTGTGCTGTTAGCGGGGATTACCATTAAAGAGTTTATCATTATATTCAATCCTTTAAAATTCTTTTGCAGTGTCCCGAAGACCTTAAAGCAAAAAGGCAAAATCATAACAAATAGTGCACTATTTTATCTCATTTACTTTATGATTCCGGCTTTTCTTATCGGAGGTTACTGGTATATAAAAAATTGGTTACTCTACAGCAATCCGGTATACCCTATGGAGGTCTCTTTTTTTGATATGACACTTTTCAAAGGGTTGTACAGGGAAATAATAGAGTCAGGAGTTGAGTCGCTTAAAAACTTGCCATTATTATCGAGAATGCTCCATGTCTGGCTGGAGCGGGTTGAGTATTATCTGTATGATTCGAGATTAAGCGGTTTTGGTCCTCTGTGGTTTATCCTGTTATTGCCCAGTATAATTGTCGCCCTTTTTTATGCCTTAAAAGAGAAATATTTTAATTTCTTTTTTGCGAGCATAGTTCTTGGTATTACGTTTCTCGTATATCCAAATAACTGGAATACCAGGTATGTTATCTTTATCGTCGGTCTTGGCTGTTTATCGTTTGGATTGACCCTGAAATATTTTGAGAAAAGACAGGGTGCACTAAAATTAATTGCTTTAATATTAGTGATATATACGCTCCTGACGTCAAATTCTCCCTGTATAATGCCCTTGAAAATTAAAGAATTTCTGTCTTTGCCTCCCAAGGAACGCATAATCGCACGCCATGCTCCGTTTAATATAGACCTCCAGGCACGTCAGGCATATGGTCTCTGGATCTGGATAAATGACAATATGCAGGCGGACAATGTATTGGCATACACCTTTGAACCGTTGTTTCTTTCCCCGTTATGGAACAGAGGTTTTTCAAATAAAATAGCGTATATCAAATCTGAACATTTTAATGAATGGATAGAAAACCTGAAGAAAAATCAGGTAACGCATATCTTGATTAAGAAGGATTCAATTGAAGATACGTGGATTAACAAGGTTAAAACATTTATTCATTGGAGTTCCTCCTGGTTAGGTATTCAGGAACGTTTTAAAGTTGTATATTCTGATGTGAACTTTAAAGTATTGAGGTTTCAGTATGAACATGGGAGAACAGAGTAAAGATATTCTTTTTCTATTTTTTATTCTGGCGGTACTAGTGCTGTCTGTATTGTATTTTTCTGTGCCTGAAAGGGTATTTTTTATGGAAAACGAAATCAACTGGTGGTTAGAGCTCTGGGACGTTCTGAAACAGAGCGTAACTTAGTTTATATATATGATAAAATAACAGGATGAAAATTCTTATTATCAAACCCAGTTCCCTGGGGGACGTTATTCATTCACTGCCTTTTTTGAAATCTTTAAAAGATACCCTTCCCGAGTCACATATCGAGTGGATAATTAGCAAAGATCTAAAAGACATTCTCGAAGGAAACCCCTTGATCAATAAACTGGTTGTCTTTAATAAAGATGCATGGAGGGGACTCAGAAATTTTCCAGAATTTGTCAGAGACATAAGGAGCTTAGTAAAAACACTGAAATCAGGACACTATGATATGGTTATTGATTTACAGGGTCTTTTACGAAGTGGTCTTATGACTTTTTTCAGTTCCTCGCCGTTAAAAATAGGATTTCAACAAGCACGTGAATGCAGCACGATATTTTATAATAAAAAAATTACAGTCAATGGGTCTCTTCATGCAGTAGATAAATACCTTGAAGTTGCGAATTCGATCGGTGCAAAAACAGATAAAGTCGAGTTCCCGCTATCCATAGATAATACTGCATGCAAGAAAATTAAGAATCTTATCGGTAATGTATCCGAATATGTTGCAATAGTCCCTTCCGCTCGCTGGGAAACAAAAAAATGGCCTCCGGAAAATTTTGGTTTGCTGATTTCAAAACTGTCTATACCCTGTGTTATTACGGGAACTAACTCAGACAGGCTCACTGTACAAAGGGTATTGGCTTCATCAAAAGGGAAGGGAATTAATCTCTGCGGAAAAACAAACTTGAAAGAGCTTGCCGCCTTAATTGCAGGGGCAAAGGCAGTTGTAAGTAATGATTCAGGTCCAATGCATATTGGGGTAGCCCTCGGCATACCTGTTATCTCACTCTTTGGTCCTACTGATCCAATAAAGACAGGTCCTTACGGCTGGTCAGGGATTCCCTCCGAACGGGACAACAAACATCATACAGTCGTCAAAACTGTTCTCCCCTGCAGTCCCTGTTTCAAAAAAAAATGTAAAGAACCTTTCTGCATGCGTGATATAAGTGTAGACAAAGTTCTCGAAGAAATAAAAGTATTTTTATAATAAAAATGAGAATTCATCATACAGAATACAAACTGCAAGGAAAAATTTTTATTTCTCTTAGTCTGTGTTTTGTGCTCTGTCTTTTTTTATTTTCCCCGGAAGTTCACGCAGAGACGCAAGTTCCCGAAAAGTTTACGTATAACGTTTACTGGGCTGGAATCAGGGCAGGCAATGCATCTCTGGAACTCGAAGATAGCCCTGATGGTGTTACAATTACTTCGCGGGCAGTATCTGCTCAATTCATTTCTATTTTTTATAGAGTTGAAGACCTTGCTCAGAGCATTCTTTATCCCAACGGATATCCATCACTGTATGTTTTGAAAATACACGAAGGCAGACACAGAAGAGACAAGGCTACTTATTTTAACATCAAGCCGGACAACGAAACCCAACAAATTATCTACAACAACAAACTTGACAATGAAACAGTGGAATTTAATTTCGAACGGCCGGCTTTTGATCCCTTATCAGGATTGTATGAGATAAGAAAGCGTCAGCTCGAGGTAGGACGTTCTGAATTTATTGATATTTTTGACAGTAAAAAACTCTGGAATGTGGAAGTGCAGGTGCTCAGGAAGGAACGGATAACAACGCCGGTCGGAGAATTCAATACAATTGTCATAAAGCCGATTATGCAGTCGGAGGGCATATTCATGAAGAAAGGTGACATATACATATGGCTCACCGATGATGAGAAGAAAATACCTGCTATGATTAAAAGTAAGGTTAAAATAGGCAGTTTCGTAGCAAAACTGGTAGACGGGAATTACTGATAAACGCAAAAATAAAACATCAAAAGTAAATATTTTGGAGTAGGAATTAATTTAATTGAATAATTCCTCCATTTTGATTTTTTAAGAATTATTTCTTATTTATTACTATGCTCTCTATAGCTATGATTGCTCACAATGAGGAAGAAAATATCAGAGACGCCCTTGCCAGTGTTACATGGGCAGATGAGATTGTAGTTGTTGACGCATTCAGTACTGACAGAACACCAGAGATATGCAGACAATATACAGATAAAGTTTTTTCCCTTGAATGGGCAGGCTTTGCAGAACAGAAAAACAAGGCGGTTTCAATGACAACGCATAAGTGGGTTTTTTTTCTTGATGCTGATGAACGTGTCACTAAAGAGCTGAGAAGGGAAATTCAGGAAATTGTCAGGAATAAATTTTCAAAAGATGGGTATTTCGTTCCCCGGAAAAATTATTTCGCTGGCAGATGGATTAAACATGGCGGGTGGTGGCCTGATTATACGATAAGGCTCTTCAGGCGTGACAAGGGCTCATTTGAAATGCGGGAAGTCCATGAATCCATAAAAATTACTGGTCACACGGGATATTTGAAACACCCCGTAGAGCATTACACATACAAAGACAGCAATGATTATCTCAGGAGAATGGAGACATATTCCACCCTTGCTGCACGAGAACTCTTTAAACAAGGGAAAAGGGCTAATGTGCTTGATATTACGTTGAGGCCTGGTGCTGCTTTTTTCAGGATGTTTTTTCTGCAATTAGGCATATGTGATGGTATTTATGGCATACGACTTGCCTATTTATATTCTCTCTACACGTACGAAAAATATAAAAAATTACTAAAAATGAGATAAAAATGTTATAACATAAAGCACCCTTTACGTAAAAATAAAAGACCGGGCGTAACGTGCCTGACGCCTGCCGGCAGGCAGGGCTGTCAGGTTCCCCATGGCTCGGAAACGGGTCTCGGTACGGGTTGTATCGACGCATTGACGTGCTGCAGGGAGCTTTAATGACATTACTGCGGAGGTAGCTATAATGCACATTTGTGTTATTGGAACAGGTTATGTTGGGCTGGTTACCGGCCTCTGTTTTGCTGAGTTCGGGCTCAATGTCACCTGTGTTGACAATGATGAGAAAAAGATTACATTGTTGAAAAAAGGCACTGTGCCGTTTTACGAACCGGGAGCTGAAGAGATGTTACAGAGAAATCTTAAGGGAGAACGCATACATTTCACATCAAATATGGGGGACGCTGTTGATGCCTCACTCGTAATATTTATTGCTGTTGGTACGCCCCCGCGAGGAGACGGTTCTGCCGATTTAAAACATATAAAAGATGTTGCAAAGGAAATATCCAGGCATATAAAAAGTTATAAAGTAATTGTTACCAAGAGTACCGTACCGGTAGGTACAGGAGAATGGCTACAAAAGATAATATCAAACAATTTAAAGGAGCATGTTGATTTTGATATTGTTTCAAACCCTGAATTTTTAAGGGAAGGTGCGGGAATAGAAGATTTTATCAGACCCAACAGAATAGTGATTGGCGCATCAAGTGCGCAGGCAGTTGCAATCATGAAGGACCTCTACAGACCTCTTTATCTTATCGAGACACCGTTTGTGATTACAGATGTAAAAACAGCAGAACTTATAAAGTACGCATCAAATGCCTTTCTTGCGACCAAGATATCATTTATTAATGAAATTGCGAATCTCTGTGAGACGCTTGGTGCAAATATTCAGGTAGTTGCAAGGGCAATGGGGCTTGATAGGAGAATCGGTTCCAAATTCCTCCATGCAGGACCAGGCTATGGAGGTTCCTGTTTTCCAAAGGATACACTTGCGCTTCTCCAGATAGCGAAGGAAAATAATGTAAAGCTTGGAGTCATAGAAGCAACTGTTAAAACCAATGACCTTCAGAAGAAAAAAGCGGTAGATAAGATAAAAGGTGCCATGAAGCTTTCGAAAGAAAATACTATATGCATACTCGGTCTTTCTTTTAAACCAAATACAAATGATATGAGAGATGCGCCTTCACTTTCTATTATCAGGGGTCTTTTAAAGGAAGGAGTGAACATAAGGGCTTTTGACCCGGTTGCAATGGATGATGCCAAAAAATTCTTTCCTCACATAACGTATTGTAAAGATGCCTTTGATGCTGCAAAAGGATCAGATGCGGTTGTGATAGTTACGGAGTGGAACCAGTTCAGGAATTTAGATTTGAAACGTATAAAAAAGCTTGTTAAGGGAAAATTCTTTTTTGACCTTCGGAATATCTATGAGGCAGATAAGGTAAGGGACATTGGTTTTCGGTATTATTCTTTGGGAAGACCATAAATAATAGAGTGGAAGATCAAAAGTTCGGAAGTGCAAAAGGGTATAATTTTAAAATAGTTTTGTAATAATTAAAATTTTTTCAATTTTTTCATGCTTCTGCCCCTCAGTTACTGCGAACTTATACCTGCTTGACTTTAAAGGTTACATTCCACTACATTATCTCTTATGCTTAAGCCGCTTGTAGCTGCAAACTGGAAGATGAACAAGACCATCGGGGAGACCGAGGATTTTATACATTCATTTCTCCCTATGGTTAAAGCAGTTACGGATGTTGAGATATTAATTGCACCGTCCTTTACGTCTTTAAGTATTGCTTCACAGCTTCTGAAGGGAGCTCACATAAGGCTTGCGGGACAGGATGTTTTTTACGAAGAAAAAGGGGCATTTACCGGGGAAATATCATCAGCT
>DAOVVO010000115.1 GCA_030637135.1 Nitrospirota bacterium | reverse complement strand
TGACGTTACCGTTAGACGCCTCACGATACGGGCCCTGTACCAGTATCGGTACGGGGCGGGCTTCGTTACCGATTAACATCACCGCTTATTAGAATCTTATGGGTTCTTAACTTAAACCTTCAACTTAAATACGAAAGAGGGATATATTTATAGATGATTCTCCTCAGAAATATAATGTGAAATATGCTACTGTCTATATAACCATGGCATACGGTACTATAGTTTCGGGTGTTTTTTGTTACTGCAAGGATGAAAAACATGTTTTTTAAAGAGTACGGATCACAGAACACAGAGCAGAGCTTAGGCAGGGAATCTGCTTTGGCCTTCTCAAGGATGGAAGGTTCTGAAATAGCAAAACTTTTTTTCTTTGCTAACTCTGTAAGGATGAAAGTTCGAGGCAACAAGATAGATTTATGTTCTATCGTGAGTGCTAAATCAGGTATTTGTTCTGAAGACTGTGCATTTTGTGCACAATCTGTCCATAGTCAGACAGATATTCAAAGATATCCTTTAATGACAAAAGAGGAAATAGTAAAGGCTGCTGTTGTTTCGAAAAAAAGGGGAGTACGACGTTTTTGTATCGTAACGAGCGGCAGAAAAGCATCTGCTGATGAAATAAGGCACATATGCGGTTTTATTTCTGATATTAAGCATATTGGTCTCGCCCCATGTGCAACACTTGGTATGCTGAATGAATCAGAACTTAGAGAACTCAAAGATGCTGGACTTCACAGGTATCACCATAATCTTGAAACATCCGAAGCTTTTTTTAATGAAATATGCACAACCCATACATACAGAGAAAAAGTGAAAACGATTAAGGCAGCACAGTCCATTGGTCTTTCTGTGTGCAGCGGGGGTATTTTTGGCATCGGAGAATCATGGGAAGACAGAATCGAAATGGCGTTTGTACTGAAAGATCTCAAAGTCGATTCAATTCCCCTTAATTTTATATCACCGATACGTGGTACTCCACTGGGGAGCAGAGAGTTATTAAATCCTCTGGAGGCTTTGAAAATTATCGCGATTTACAGGCTTATTCTCCCTGAGTCTGAAATCAGAATCTGCGGTGGAAGACCAAATACCCTGAGAGACTTAAATTCATATATCTTTACAGCGGGAGCTGACGGACTGTTAATCGGCAATTATTTGACAACATCGGGTAGAAATCCGGACGATGACCTGCAGATGATAAAGGACCTTGGGCTGGAGATATAATGAAACGACGATATTACAGTGTAAGAATGAGGGCGTCAAAAGAAGGAGTCCACATCTCAGGCGCTGAAGGAATATATGTGAGGGATGACGTCAACAAGATGGTTCAAACATACTCTCAGAGGGCATTTCCCCATGAGAAGGGAAGGGCAGATGGGATTTTTATTAAGGTTGAAGAACTTAAAGAAACACCTCGCAATATATCCACTCTTTCTCTCTATACGCTGAATACAAAGTCACCAGAAGCCGTACAAAAAACCGTTGTTGAAATATTGACTTCTGTAGGAATAACACAGAGGGCGATTAAAGAGGCGTACACATCTCTTACCAGAGGTATAACCATGAGGGGAGCTATGCTTATGGATGTTGAGGGTGTGAGGCTTGAACCGGACCTCTTGAGGGGTGTGAGGGTAACACGGATGGGAATAACGAGAAATGCAGCATCTCTACTCTCAAAAAAACTCAGCAAATATGGTCTGAACAATAATACCGTTAAAGAAGCTCTCATTCTATCAAGCAAGGTCAATAAGCATCCAATGGTTCTCGGAGAGCTGTGTTTATCTGATGATCCCAATTATACCGTTGGGTATGTATCAACCCGCAAGTATGGATATATAAGACTACCCCGTATAAAAAAACGTGGTATCCCTTTTGGTGGCAGGGCCTTTTTTATCACAGGAGGAGAAGTAAAAGACCTGATAAAATATCTCCAGAATACCCCTGTCTTGATAAACAAAATAAGACCAATCAGGGGAATACTCTCAGTTAAAGAAATCCTTGAACGTTAATCTTATCGTTAATCCTATTGCCGGCAACAGGGCATACAGGTCTATAAAAAAGATTGAAGACCTCCTCAGGAGAAAAGTGTTTCTCAGGACGTTTGTTACGCAGAAAAAGGGAGATGCGGTTTTTTTTGCAAGAGAGCATGCAAACGCTGACCTTACCATAGCAGCCGGTGGTGACGGTACCGTCAACGAGGTTTTAAATGGAATACTCTCATCACAAGAGAACATATCAGATGCGAAGCTATGCCCGCTTGCTTTTATTCCACTGGGCATAACAAATGTATTAGCCAAGGAACTGGGAATTCCTGAGGATATCAATAACGCTGTAAATCTCGCATTAAGGGGTACACCGAAAAAAATCTCACTCGGGAGAATAAATGGACATTATTTTTCCTTAATGGCAGGTGTAGGTTTTGATGGTAAGGCAGTATTCGAACTAAAAAACAGTATTAAAAAAATATGGGGCAAAGGTGCTTACATACTTTCAGGGATAAACGTTTTTTTACACTATAACCCACCACGTTTTGAGATTAAAACACCAAAGGGAACGTTTACAGGATATACTGCGGTAGTCGGGAATGCACGCTGCTATGGCGGATATTTTAAGGTTACACCCGAAGCACGCATTACGGAGCCGTTGCTCGATGTATGCCTTTTGAAGTCTATAAGCAGGGGGGCACTTCTTAGATTCGTGAGCGGTGTCATGAAAAAAAAACACTTGAATTTTGAAGATGTCTTTTATGGTAAATTTTCAGAGCTCGAGATTACATCCGATGAAACCGTTCATGTCCAGATAGACGGGGACTACTTTGGAACATTACCGGTAAAGATTGATGTTGTAAAGGATGCAGTGAGTCTCATATGGTAAAAAAAAGAGCGAAAAAGGTATTGACATTTTTATTTTAAAATGACATTATTGTTTAGAAGTTTCAGAAGTTTTTGTAAAAGTAAGGCCACAAAGACTTTAAACTTTGTGGCCTTTTTTTTGAAAACCTGAGACTCTGAGACTTTAATTTTAGAGTAAGGAGGTATACTAAAGATGCCTAATGGAGTAGTAAAGTGGTTCAACGAGTCAAAGGGTTATGGCTTTCTCTCTACCGAAGACGGCAGTGATGTTTTTGTCCACTATTCTTCTATCCAGGGCAATGGATATAAGACCCTTGCCGAGGGCGATTCAGTCAGCTTTGATATTGAAGAAGGGTCAAAAGGCCGTAAAGCAATTAATGTGGTTAAACAATAATTGAATCAAGGTAATCCCCCTGCTTGAAGCAGGGGGATTTTTTATTTTTCTTACCACCCGTTTTCAAGAGGCACTGATTTCTCCAATACAGGAGCGAAACCAGGTTTTCACTATGCTCTGGTATACTGTGTTATATCCCCAGCACTCATATCTGTTTGAAAAACTGTTATTTGGGACAGGTTAGAATAATTACTATACGATCACAAAAAAGCATTAGGCCGAAGCAATTCAACTCCGGAACGGACTTATTGATAGAGAGGTTTAAAAGGCTTTTTTTCGTGCGTACTCGTGTAAGTGCAACGACACCCTGGCAATCTCTTCTGTTTCAGGAAGCTTTTCTATAATTTTTTTTATGTACT
>DAOVVO010000002.1 GCA_030637135.1 Nitrospirota bacterium | reverse complement strand
CTGCCTGCTTTTGTTCGGTAATGTCAACCCATGTACCGAGAATATAGCTGGTTTCGCCGCTTGGTGATTTCATCAGCTTAGCTATGTCGTAAAACCATTTGTATGAACCATCAGCAACTCTCCAGCGGTATTTATATTTAATAAGACCTTTAGCTAAAAGAATAACAAGTTCGTTATTGACTCTTTTTCTATCGTCAGGGTGAACATTATCAATCCAGAATTCAGAGTTAGAAGTAAAATCTTCAGGTTTATAACCAGTAAGTGTAGTGATATTCTTGCTTATATAGTTAGCTCCAAAATCTCCTCCAACTTCGCATGTATATACAGCAAATGGCATAGATTCTAATAGTAATGAGAGAAACTCATTCGTCTGCCATAACTTTTCCAATTCTTTTATAAGTTGTTCTTTGGTTCTTTCTCTATCTTTCAATTGACCTTCTAAAATAGGAATTTTTAAGATAAAAGTGGTTAAGGATTACTATTTGTAATCTACACCATTTTAGCAATTTTTAATACTAAAGATTTCAGGAAGAAATAAAGGTCAAGTCGTGGTATGCTTTTGGTTATGCCTTCGGGTAATACTTTTGTGGTTCCAGCAGGGGAAGCACAAAGCGGCTTAAGCAATTCACCCAATTTAGCTTCGGCATATAAAAGATACCATAAAAGATTCACAAAAAGATTTCCAAATATTAACTTGTTGATTTTTAAAGAAAGTAATGGTCGGGGCGAGCAGATTTGAACTGCCGACCTCTCGCACCCCAAGCGAGTGCGCTACCAGGCTGCGCTACGCCCCGTCATATCGTTTCTTGATATTTTAAGTAAATGACGAAAATCTATATTTTAATTATCAATTACCGCCTGGCTCCCGATACTCGGGATTAAATATCGACTAAGAACTTTCGTTCACTACGTTCCAAAAGTCCAAGTCTCATTAACACGCTGCGCTACGCCCCGAATAGTAAATGCTAACCCTCAAACTCCTGAATACTGAACTCAAGAGAATCAACCCATTCGACTGTCCCCGACTTAACCCTTCGACTTCGCTCAGGGCAAGCAGTCGAGGTTTGGACTTCGGCTGAGCCCTCGGCCTGAGCTCGGGCCGAAGGCTCAGTCGAATGCCCTGAGGGTTAATACTGAGCGGCACCTGTATTTTTCCTACCCTAAAGGGTAAGGTATGTGTACTGCCTAAGGTATCAATAATTTGTATAAAGATATACATGCAATGTTTATAAATAATCTTCCAAATCGTTTATCTCATGAAATCCATAGAGACAGACTAACACCAACTCTAGAGAACGATTATCGTTCTGCATAATACCAATTAATTCAGTAATGCCGGAACGTCAATATTATCCATCGGTCGGTACCACCCATTGAGGGTAATTCCTGGAAACGTGTCCAGGTACGAGTTGTATCGACATATCGATATGTCGATATTCAGAGAGTCATTAAAACTTCTATTAATTTGAATATGAATAATCGAGATTTATTTGGCCTATGGCTCGTCTACGACTCGTAGAGTAGAGAATTTGTGGTTTGTTTATTTTAGTTTCACACTATAGTGCTTGTAGGATGATTTCATTTGACATTCGGCGTTTTATTTCAGAGTTCTTACAATTTCTTTGAGTTTTTTTCTGACATGTTGAATGGTCTCTATAGAAACACTTTTTTTCTTTACTGAATTCTCATTAAATTTCCTTCGTACTCCTGCAATCGTATATTTTTCATTATACAAAAGATTTTTTATTTGAAGGATTAATTCCAGGTTCTTTTTTGTGTAAACTCGTTGCCCGGCTTTATTTTTACGAGGCTTTAAGAAAGGGAACTCAGATTCCCAATACCTTAAAACATATGGTTCGAGCTGAACTATGCTGCTGACTTCTCCAATTTTATAGAAAAGCTTTTCCGGGATTATCCTTCTCTGTGATGCAGCCTCCATAACTCAGCTTATACCTTCTCAACAACGTCCTTAAACTGCATGCTCGGCTTAAATGTTACTACTTTTCTCTGTGTTATCTCAATCTCTACGCCGGTCTTTGGGTTTCTACCCCTACGGGATCCTTTTTTTCTGACCAAAAAAGTTCCAAAACCTGTTATTTTGATTGATTCACCCTCAGATAGGATACTTTTCATAGTAGCAAAAAGTGTTTCTATCATTTCTACCGCCTCTTTTCTTGAGAGTCCAACTTTTTCATAAACCCTGTCTGCCAATTCTGCCTTTGTCATACTTGAGTCCTCCCTCAGTTTTTACGTAGAGACACACATGTAGTCAAAGTGCCTTTTTTAATATATTTTCTGTTAAATTATAAGGGGATATAAACACCTTGTCAAGAAAATAGTTTAATAATTGGAACCTTAAAAAACCATCCAGGGCTGTGGTAAAAACAGTTTCTCATACATCATAATTGCAAATCTATCTGTCATCCCTGCTATAAAATCGCACACTATCCTTTCTTTTTTTCCCATTGTTTCTTTCGGTATCTCAATAAATACTTCATCAGTATGTTTGAGATAATACTCATAAAGGTCAAAAAGAATTTTCTTTGCCTTTTTAAATTCTCTCTTTGTAATTTCACTCTCATAAATATTCTTATAGAGGAAATCTCTTATTGCATATGTTGTACTTTTCATATCTTCACTCATTGTTATTTCCTTAAGTTCTCTATCCAGTGATGTATAAATAACATCTTTAACCATTGTGTCAATCCTCTTAGCCTGTGTTTCGCCTATCTTAAAAAACTGACGTGGAATATTTGACTTTCTCAACACATCAGCTCTTACGGCATCATCAAGATCATGGTTAACGTAAGCAATAATATCGGAAATTCTGACTATAGCCCCTTCGAGAGTTGCAATCTCTCCTCGTGTCGAAAATATTTTGCCTTTTCCTTTTGAATGTTTTGAAATCCCGTCCCTTACTTCATAGCTAAGATTAAGGCCCTTTCCGTTCCGTTCAAGAATATCTACAACTCGCAGACTTTGCTCATAATGTTCAAATCCCCCCGGATAAATTCTTCGAAGGACATCTTCGCCTGCATGACCAAAAGGTGTATGACCGAGATCATGCCCGAGCGCAATAGCCTCTGTAAGGTCTTCATTCAGTCTGAGCGCCCTGGAAATTGTCCTTGCAATTTGAGAAACCTCAAGTGTATGTGTCAATCGTGTTCTGTAATGGTCACCTTTAGGGGCAAGAAATACCTGTGTTTTATGTTTTAATCTCCTGAATGCCTTTGAATGTATTATCCTATCTCTGTCCCTTTGAAAGCACGTTCTTATCTCGTCCCCCTTTTCTTTCCGCACCCTGCCCCTGCTTTCTGAACTCAGACATGCCTTTGGATGAAGTATGCTTCTTTCTATATCTTCTGTCTGCTTACGGATGGTCATATCTTAGTTATATCCTTGAATACGAGAAGTTGTTTCATAAAAGAAAAGGTTATTTTTGAGCACTAATCAATATACTATCAGCAATAAATTTTTTTCTTACATTTCTGAAATTCAATCCATAAAGCCAATCTTTGATTTCATCAGGTGAATAACATCTCCCTCCCTCGGTATTTACAAGCATATTTATAGAAAACAATGCGCTTTGGGAGGGATGAGTTCTGTTTTCATCAATAAAGAATTCCTGGATTACAATTTTACCGTTCTTATTGAGCGCCTTTTTACATCTTTTCAGGAGCATAATATTATCTTTTTTCGAATACGAATGGAAAATCTGACTTATTAAAACAAGGTCATAATCTTTCCCTAGATTATCATAAAAGAAATCTCCCCCGATAAAATTTAAATTTTTCATCTTTTTTTTATCTATAACACCACGTGCAATCTTTATGGTATCAGGCGTATCAAACAGTGTGACATAAATTCCCCTTTGAGCCATCTCCACTGCATATGAGCCGGGACCACCTCCAAGGTCAAGTGCCTTTCTCACGCCTCTCAGACCAATACCCTTAATAATTTTACCTGCTTTTAAAACAGCGAGGTTATGCATTCCAAGAATAAAAGCGCTGTGGTTTTGTGACGTGCGAAAAGGAGTCCCCGTTTTAATTACAGTATCAAGGCCTGACCAGTTATGCCAGAGAGTATCAGCATGTTTAATGATATCTCCCTGATAGAGAGGGGTTCCGGAGACAAGAAATCGAGAGGCTATAGTGGTATTTTTGTATTTATTCTGCTGTTTTCTAAGAAGACCAAGACCGGTGAGGGCATCAAGCACTATCTCTACCGCCCTTTTGTCCGCACCTATATCGTCTGCGATATCTGCCGCTGTCTTTTGTTTTATGAGAAAGTCAAAAATCCTGTAATTATTTGCGGTAAGCAGTACCCGTGCTGATTGAAAACCACTCCATAATTTCCTTATTTCTATTGCCTGACGGCTTATAGTGCTCTGACTTAATTCAGCCTTAGACACAAACGTTTATAATCCCATTTTCTTTAGTGCTTCATCTCCTACATCTTTGGTTGCCTGTGCATCTTCAGGGAGATAGAGCATAACCCCTCCTTTCACGGGTCTGATCACTATCTTCTCTTCCTTGGCAAGTTTGTTCGTTGCTTCAACAGGGTTCTCGCCATCAAAATATTTCTTAAATGCGTTATTGAAACCAGAATAGACCGTATGAATCCCCTTGTATCCTTCCTTCCTCAACTCAACAATGGCCTTTTTGATAAACTCCTCGTGACTTAGTTTTACTGACATAATGTCCTCCTTTCAAAATTAAATAAAACAGTTATTGTTTTGTTCATTACTCTGTTTCTTCGATATCTCCCAACAGGGAAACCGCTTCGGGTGAAGGAAGTCCCTGAACATCTTTTAACCTCCTTTCAATTGTACGGGATTTCTTGGCTGCTCCCTCGATAGTGTTACTTGCCTCCTGCAGTTTCTTTTGCGTCTTTTCGAGGATATCACCAAATTTGCCAAATTCTGTTTTAACAGCTCCGAGCAGCATCCATACTTCACTTGAACGTTTCTCAACAGCTAACGTTCTGAAACCCATTTGCAAGCTATTCAATATCGCAGCCAAAGTAGTCGGTCCAGTGATAATTATTTTAAAATCCCTCTGTAAGACTTCAATTAAACTCGTTCTTCGTGTAACTTCAGCATAAAGCCCTTCAACCGGCAAAAACATTATTCCAAAATCTGTTGTGTTAGGAGGATCAATATATTTGTCTCTTACTTCTTTGGCGCATTTTTTTATGGTATTCTCAAGAAGTTTTGTAGCTTCTTCAATCGCTGCATTATCACCATGTTCATATGCATCAACTAATGAATGATAATGTTCTAAAGGGAATTTGGAATCTAACGGTAAATAAATAACTTTACCAGAGTCGTTTTTGCCTGGAAGTTTAATAGCAAATTCTACATTTTCTCTACTGCCCTCTTTTGTTATTACATTCTTAGCATACTGGTCAGGCGTTAAAAGTTGCTCAAGAATATTACCTAATTGAATTTCACCGAGTATTCCCCTGGTCTTAACATTTGATAAAACTTTTTTCAAATCACCAACCCCGACAGCAAGGGACTGCATTTCACCTAATCCTTTATGAACCATTTCAAGTCTTTCACTTACCAGCTTAAAAGATTCTCCTAATCGCTTTTCGAGGGTAGCATGAAGTTTTTCATCAACGGTTTCTCTCATCTGATCTAATTTTTTTGTATTATCTTCTTGGAGTATTTTCAGTCTCTCTTCTACCGTTTCTCTCATCTTATCAAGTTTCTGTTCATTAGTCCGGGTTAATGTCGTAAGCTGAGTTGAAAAAATGTCGAGCTGGTCTTTTTGAAGATTCGAAATTTTCGTCATGCTGTTGACTATTTCTTCCCTTAGCTGCTTTGCGTTAAGAGACGCCTCCCCTCTGTTCTGAGTCATCTCTTCTTTCAATGACCTTTCCATTCTCTCCTGCTGTTTATCAAAATCAGAGAGTGAGTTGCGCGTCAAAAGTATAATTGACACAATCAGAGTTCCTGTTACTAAAACCAGCAACGCTATTAACAAAGTCTCAACCATATATAAGTTCTCCACGTAATTGATCGAATTTTGCTGTCATTTAACCACTTCCGGTGTTATCATCCATTCTACTCCCCAGTCCTTGTTCTCAAATCTCTCCAGGCAAACAATGCTTCCCATTTTGAAGTCTATTACATTTTTTTCCATATTGTCACACAACATGAGGGATGCAAGCTTATTCAAGTGAGGCAAATGTCCTACAAGGATTATGTCCTCTTTAATTTCAGAGATGCGTTTAAACCAGATGCCCGGATCATCAAGAGGATCTAATCCTTCTGTTTCAGATATGCCATCTTTCACTTTAATATGTTCAGCCAATACCTGGGCAGTCTGCAATGCCCTGAGCTTGGTGCTGTGAAAAATCTTGCTCACTTTTATATTTAATGCAGATGCATAATGAGCAACTTTTTTGATGTTCTGAATCCCCTTTTCCGAGAGACTACGTGAGGGGTCTTCGTCTTTACTCTTTGCTTCTGCGTGTTGGACAAGATAAAGCAACATAGAATAACCTTCTTTTATTTGGGATTAGATGTATTTTTTGCCAGTGCTACATTATACCCATTTTCATAAGAGTTATTTATAATTGACTTAAATCTCTCTTGATTTACCTTACCTATTCTGGCAAGGGTTTTCATGGCATATTGTCGTACCTGGGGTTTTTCATCTTTTAGTAAAACCTCCAGCGCTTCTACCGCCTTGTATATCTCTGGTTTAAATCGTGCAAGTTTACCCAGAGCAGAGGCAGCCAATCTACGTTCATTACCATTTTCGCTCTGTGTTAAATCTATTAGTTCAGAGATTACTGAAGGGTCTTTGGAGTTGCCGAGGGCTACTACCCGTGAAATACCCTTATCATTTCCAGTATCACACTGTCTCATTTTTTGCCCCGGAGGAATCACACCTTTTGGAGATGCTGGTTGTGGCATAGAGTCAAAAAACATTTTAACATTTTCGATATGATACACAATATCCATATTAGGCAAAGAGGAGACAATAATTTGACCGTATGAACTGTTCAGAAGGCGTGTATCGAGTATAGCAACTACACCATAATCATTAACCCCTCTGATAAGCCTACCGAAGCCCTGCCTTAAAAGAAGGATAGCGGATGGGAGGGCAAGGTCTTTAAACCATCGTTCTCCAAGCCTTTTACACCTCTCATCATATACAGGGTCTCCTGGTAAGCCAAAAGGCATCTTTACAATAACCACAAGGCTCAACTTTTCACCTTTTATGTCAATCCCTTGCCAGAAAGTAGCAGTTGCCAAAAGTACAGAATTAGGTGTCTCTTTAAACCACTCCATAAGTCTTGGCGGTGGCATATCACCCTGGGACTTGAAAGGATACTCTATGTTGATGTTTTCTGATACAAAGTGAAGATGGCTGTAGGAAGTAAACAATACCAATGCTCTCCCTTTAGATGCATTAATAAGACCCTCAATAGTCTTAAGACCCTTCTTCTGAAAAATCTCGTTGTTCTCTTTAACAGGAGATGGCAGTTCTTTATCAAGATAAAGGAGGGATTGCCTCTTATAGTCAAATGGTGAGCCTACCACCATCTCTTTAAATGGTAACTTTCGATTTTTGATTTTTGATTGTAGATATTGGCGAGTTATTCTCTCACTCTCACCTTTGCTTTCACTCATACTTACACATTCACTTTCATTACCTGTAATGCCAAGTCTGTTTCTTATAAAATTAAAGTCACCACCTGCGGTCAGAGTGGCAGATGTCATAGTTACACTGTCATAAGCATTGATAAGACTATTAAAATGCTTTTGAGATTCAACAAGTCTGCTCTTAAGCTCCAGAAAATTCTTGTCGTTCCGACTCGATCCCGAGTTTCCTGTCATATAATAAACTCTGTCCTTATCTGTCTGCTCTATAAAATCATATATAACGCTTTTAAGAGAATTGACATAATTGATAGTAGTTGCAATCCTGTCTTTTGCTTCATTATCAGCAATTAATTCTTTATATGTGTTCAACCTGTGAATCACTTTATTAAGTGTCAATTGTCCTTTCAGATTTTTCAATTCTTCAATTATGGCATCAGGTATTGGACAGACAGGTTGTAATGGTATTTTCACCTTTTTAAAAAATGAACTTACAGGTTCAAAGAGATGGTCAACGGCTATCTTCAACCCTCTCAGCCGATAGAGGAGCCATACTATGCGCGAATGAGTCAAGGCGCTGCCGAGAACCTGGGAGATGACATTTTCAAGTTGATGTGCCTCATCAATTATCAACTGTTTGTGAAACGGCAGTAGGCTGGAGTCTGAAATAAGATCATATACAAGGAGGTGGTGATTGACTACAAGGATATCCTTTTTATAAAGGCTTCTGTAATGCCTGTAATAAAAGCATTCGCCAAAAAAAGGGCACTGTCTTGAGCTGCAGTCGTCCGAATCTCCACATACACTGCTCCAGAAATAGGGTAAAAAAGGGAGTTCGTCCTTATCCCCTGTCTTTGTCTTAGATGCCCAATTTTGAAATTTTTTATGTGACTTATTACCAAGCTCTGCCTGAAACTCCCTCCTTCGCTTAAAGCAGAGATAATTGTTCTTCCCTTTTAGAATCGCAAAGGTAAACTTCACAGGCAGCGCCTCCTTAAGAAAATCGAGGTCTTTATTTATCAGTTGATCCTGAAGGGCAATTGATGCTGTTGTAACAACTGTCTTCTCATTTGATAGAATTGCAGGGATAAGATAGGCAAAAGATTTACCAACCCCTGTCCCTGCCTCAACAAGGAGATTCTTTTTTTTCCGCAGACAGGCGAAAACCTCTTCTGCCATCTCCATCTGCTGCGGACGGTCTTCGTAGCCAGGGAACCTCTTCTTTAAGAGATTAAAGGTGTCAGCTAATGCTTTCATATATCCAAACCCTTCCACCATCACGTATTTCATCCATTCTTTTCACAAGTCTTTTCTTATGCAAATTCAATAATCGTGTGCCACTGGTATTAGCCTCAAGCTTTTTGATTTCTGAAAGATCTTTTGCTGTAATTTTATCTTTTTTTAAAACAAGTTCTAACGTCTCCCTAAGGTAATTGTTTAAATTTCCAAGGAGAATCTTTTTCCCATCTCTCATCTCTGCAAGTACAGCTAAATCCTTTCTCTCAAGCGCAACTTCTATGTTCTCTTTCTGGTTCTCATTAATCCCTGTTAAATATATGTATTTATCGCCATACTCATTGCCTAAAAGTCGTGACATAAGTTTGGCTACAATCTCATCTGCACAAGAATAATCAATGATTCCTATTTTTGAAAAATCGAGGGCGATAATTTCTCCATTTTTCTCTTTTTCAATATCCCGCTCAATGCGCTCTCTTATTATCTGCCCTGACGGCCTTGTAACAAGGTCACTTGAACCATTCTTCAGCTCTTCTTTAAGGAGTTTAAAAAGATTGCAGGTGGTCATTTATTCTTCTTTACAGTTTTCTTCTGTTGAAAATATCTTATCTGTAATTTGTTAGCAATAAAATCGTAAAGACTGAATCTTACAATCATAAATTATTTCACTCAACAATTTTCTATATATTTTAAGCTTTTCTCAGATAATCATCTTTTTCATCTTCTTAAAAAACACAGTATTTCAGCATATATCCCCCACATCCCCATCCAAAGTATTCCATTCAGGATTATGGGCTCTGACAAGCCAGTTTATATAAAAAGCCGGAATATCTGTCTTTTTGCTGATTGAGACAATATTATTCATCGCTTTTTCTTATTACTTCAATTGATTCAATTGAATCAAAAATTTAAGCTTTTGTCAAGAAAAAAATTCAGAGATTGCACAGATAAGCTTATAAGCGATCAGTTAATGCTTGCCTGACAGCAATCATTCTCTGGAGGGCAGTAACGAAGTCTCTATATGTCTTACCATGTTCCCTTTTCATACTCTCAAGAAGGGGTTCACAAAAATACCACGTACAGCGGAACGGTCTCATCCATCGATTGAGTAAACATCCGTTTCCCCTTGAAAATCTGCACGTGTCAGTATCTTTTCTATTTAGTATATATGGGGTTATTTTAATTCCAAGTGATGAAAGAAATACCATGTCCTCTTTATCATAATATCCATGTTTATTTATACAGCAGACTTTTTCACATGAAGGACAAACTATAGACGTATGTTTTTCAATAAAAGGGCTAATTGTCTCAAGTTCTCTTTTCAGTTCATGAGCTGTCATGTGGTCTAAACTTCTGGCAGCATAATATTTATCTGAGCACCTGGGAAAAAGGTGAGGTTTTTCTCTCTTTCTTTGCCATATCCCCAATCAGGTAGTATCGAAAACTTCGCCGTCCCTGAACGAATAGAAAGTTTCCCGTTCCATTCATTTACAAAACGTCTCACAGCAGCAAGGCCATGCCCTCTGCCTCTATCAGCATACCTCGATGCTCCATGTAAAAGTGCCTTTTCTAAAGCTTCAATATCATCTTTTATTGTATGAAGTCCTTCAAGTGACTTCTTAAATCCTATTCCCAAATCCATAACAGCAATTTTTACTACATTTTTATTGATGTTTTGGAAATGATATTTTTGAATCCCTACAAAGCCTGTATTTTCACTGTGCTCTATTATATTTTGACATGCCTCTGAAAGAGCGACAATGAAACCATTTATTGCCCTTTCATTATAATGGAGATGTTTTTCAAGAATTGCATGTGCTCTTTTTTTAACTTTCCCTACAATAAAATGGATATCATCTGATTTTTCTATAGACGTAATCTCAAGCAAAACATCTGAAAAGGATTTTCGTGAATATTGATTTATGAATTTTGGAGCATCCGGCTCAAGCTTAAAATATTTTTCAGCATATTTAAAAAAATCCATCCTTTCAAGATACTTAAGTACATCTTCGGAATAAGGCACTATAAGGGACTTATTATTTCCTTTAGAATAAAAAAATCTTCCTATTTCCAGAATTCCAACCATTCCATAAGGGTCAATGAAGCTTATATCTCTCAGATCAAGCTGTGTCTGATTTGAAATCAGGGTGAGAAATGATTCAAAAGTATCATCAGACAGGTGGGTCATCTCTATTTAGAAACTATGATACTTTTCCATCCAGCATTCTTATAGTCCTGCCACATTTTGATGCAAGGCCTTCGTTGTGGGTAACTATTATAAACGTAATTCCTCTTTTATTATTTAACTCTATTAAAAGCTTGAATAATTCCTCTCCGGACTGGGTATCAAGGTTCCCGGTAGGCTCATCTGCAAGCACTACACGTGGTCCAAGTACCAGGGCTCTGGCAACGGCAACCCTCTGCTGTTCACCACCTGAAAGCTCTCCCGGTTTATGCAGCAGTCTATCAGTAAGCCCGACTTCCACGAGGATTCCCTTTGCCTTTTTATATGCCTCCTCCTGGTTAATATCAGCTATAAGGAGAGGCATCATTACATTCTCCAGTGCACTAAATTCAGGCAAAAGATGATGAAATTGGAATACAAAACCAATTGTTTTATTCCTGAAAACAGCTAGTGCATCATTTTTGAGGCCAAAAATATCATTACCTTCGTAAAAAACAGTTCCTGAAGTAGGTCTATCAAGTGCACCCATGATATAGAGCAGAGTACTCTTGCCAACACCGGAAGGTCCCATAATAGCGGCTATTTCTCTTCTGTAGAAATCAAGGTTTATATCCTTTAAAACATGGATATCTCTTCCCGGAGTTAAAAAGGATTTATTCAGATTTTTGATGCTTATTAACAGATCCATCGTTATCTTCTGGATGCTCCTCCTCATGTGCCGTAATAGATTCCAGATCTTCTTTAATTTGTTTTAATTTTTTTTCTGCTTTTTTACCGCCCTCTTTTATGTGGTCAATTCTGTCACCAACGTTTTTCATTATTTTTCCTATTATCTCTGCCTTTTCGCCAGTCCACCTAAAAGGCTCTCCACCCTTCCATACAGCAAGTCCAATAAGAATAATAATTAAAAACGAAATAAAAGATATTATTTTAAATATAAGTTTGAACATTGTTCTTAAAATAAAAGATATATTTATAAGCAGATGTTGTGTAAAAATTTATTTTTATGATGCCTTAACGCACCTTCAATTACTCCCTATAATGTTACATTTTGATTTTTTAATTTTAATTTTTCCTATTCATACCTCAATGGTTCAACAGGATTTAATCTTGATGCCTGCCAGGAAGGGTAGATAGTTGCCAGAAAACTTATTATAATCGCCGTTGCAGGGACGATAATAAAGTCAAACATACTCATTCTGACAGGGAGATAGCTCAGGTAGTAAATATCAGGAGGGAGGTTTATGAATTTATAAGTCTTCAGAAGATGACAGGCAATGTAACCTCCTGTAAGACCTATAACTGTTCCAAAAATACCTATAATAAGTCCATGAACCATAAAAATACTCATAACACCCCTGCTCGTAGCTCCCATAACTCTGATAATAGCTATTTCCCGTGCTTTTTCCATCACAATCATAATCAAATTACTGACAATATTAAAAGAAGCAACAAGCACTATTAAAATAAGGATTATAAACATAACCATCTTTTCAAGTTTAAGCGCAGAAAAAAGATTCCTGTTCATTTCCATCCAGTCTTTTGCATAAAACGGTGGGCCAAGAGTAATTTGTATTCTTTCTGAAACTTCTACGACGTCATAGATATCGTCCACTTTGACCTCAAAGCCTGTAATCTCGTCATTGAGTTTAAAAAAATCCTGGGCATCACGGATATTAATAAGGGCAAGATTTGAGTCATATTCGTACATGTTGATTTCAAAAATACCTACAACCCGGAATTTTTTCATCCTGGGGAGCATCCCGAGGGGGCCGATATCTCCTAAAGGCGAAATCATTTTAATCTCGTCACCGATGAACAAACCGAGATTCCTCGCGAGTTCCCTGCCGAGTATTATCCCCGGGATTCCTGCCCTGTCTCCTTTTAAATTATTGATACTCCCTTCTTTTATATATTTGAGAATATCTGTTGTATCAGCTTCAAGTTCAGGCACAATCCCTCTCACAATAACACCCTGCGCTCTCTCCCCAAAATTCAGCATCACCTGACCATAAATAAAAGGTGAAGAATGACTGACCCCCTGCACGCCTTCAATTTTGTCCTTCAGGGGTTGATGATCTCTAATCTTACCACCGTAATTTAAAACAATTATATGAGCATTCGTTCCGAGAATCTTCTTCTGAAGGTCTTCATGAAATCCCCCCATCACAGAGAGCACTATAATAAGAGCCATCACCCCTAAGGCAACTCCTGAAACACAAATTATAGTATTGACAGAAATACCCCTGTGTTTCTTTTTGGCCTTGAAATAACGAAGTGCTATGAAAAAGTAATATGGAAGCTTCATATTAAATCATAAAATCTTCATGCTCAATGAATAGATCAGTGCAAAATATATTTCAAGTCAAAAAAAATTTAAAAATTCTAAATCCCTCTCTTGTCCGTACCATACGGGATGGGCCCCTGAATCCTTTCTTCTAACTTCTTTACTGTTCCGGCTTGAGTTGCGGAAAGAGTATTACATCCCTTATGGACGGAGAATTTGTAAGAAGCATAAACAGTCTGTCAATTCCTATGCCTTCTCCTGCAGCAGGCGGCATGCCATATTCAAGGGACCTGATAAAATCATCATCCATAAGATGAGCCTCCTCATCTCCTCTTTTCCGGGCTTCCACTTGCTGTAAAAATCTCTGTTTCTGATCAGCGGGGTCATTAAGCTCTGAAAAGGCATTGGCAATTTCCCTTCCTCCTATAAAGAGCTCAAATCTTTCCACAAATTCAGGGTTTTCTTTTTTCCTCTTAGCTAATGGCGACAGTTCAACAGGGTAGTCCATAATAAATACAGGCTGGATAAGCTCGGGCTCTACCTTTTCCTTGAATATCTCATCCAGTATCTCTCCGTGAGAAAATTTATTACTTATATCAATACTGTTTTTTATAGCATACTCCTTTGCTTTTTCTACATCCTTAAAAACAGCAGGGTCAACACCCTGCTGCTGCAGAGCATCCAGCATACTTACTCTGGGCCACGGAGGGGTAAAATCGATAACTTCTTCCTGAGATTGGGCTGTATTGACTTCATGAACTGCGTTTGCTTTTCCGTACGGTAGTTTGAGGCCACCTCCTATCTCTTTACAAAGATAGGGAATGAGCTCCTCGGTAAACGTCATGAGATAATTGTAATTGACATAAGCAATATAGAATTCCAGCATGGTAAATTCAGGGTTATGCTTGGTAGATATACCTTCATTTCTAAAATTTTTGTTAACCTCATAGATTTTTTCAAATCCCCCAACCAGTAGTTTCTTGAGATA
This sequence comes from Nitrospirota bacterium, assembly GCA_030637135.1. GTDB lineage: Bacteria > Nitrospirota > Thermodesulfovibrionia > UBA6902 > BMS3Bbin08 > DAOVVO01. The sequence goes on along the minus strand of DAOVVO010000002.1, from coordinate 19,362 downwards.
AAGTTCAGGGGCTACTCTCAGATAAAGGTCAAGTCCTAAAGCTATATGGTGAGTTACAAATGGCCTGGCAGTTGCCCCACCTGGTATATGATGCATCATGGGTGTCTCAACTTCTAAAAAACCACGTTCATCAAAAAAAGTCCTTATTGCTTTTATCATCTTACTGCGTTTAATAAACAGCTCTCTTACGTGCGGATTAACAATGAGGTCAACATATCTTTGTCTATAGCGGGTTTCAACATCCCTGAGTCCATGCCACTTTTCAGGCAGAGGCCTCAATGACTTGCAGAGCACTACGAACTCCTTAACCTCAATAGTAAGCTCGTTTGTTTTGGTTCTAAACAGATGTCCGCTTAATCCAACAATGTCACCTACATCAAGATTTTTCAACATGCCATAATCATTACCAAGGATATCTTTCTTGAAATAGACCTGTATCTTTCCTGTCGCATCCAGAATATCTGCAAAAGCAGCTTTGCCGCAATCCCTGAAGGCAATAATACCGCTAGCAATAACAGAGCTCTCTCTGTTCTCTGTTAGTTCCTCCTTGCTCAATCCCCCATATTTTTTAAGTATATCTGAAATTTTATCTTTAACTGTAAATGGACCGCCGTAAGGGTCAATCCCCGCATTCCTGAGTTTTATAAGTTTTTTAATTCTCTCCTGCATCAATTCATTAACTTCATCCATGAACTTACCTCTTTACAATGGGAAATGAGAAAAAGAAATTGGAAACGGGAACCGAGTTTTAGGAAACAAACAAAGAAATTATTCTTATTGTTTATTCTCAGTTCTTATCTCTTAGTTTTTATTTGTTTAAGTAAACCTGAAGCATCTTTGCTTTTTCTTCGATTATCTTATCGAGATCTTCCTGCTGTATTTTCAGTTTGTAAAGCTCATCAGCTATGCCAAAGGCAACCATAATTGCTGCTTTTACATGATTAATATTTGGGGCTACCTTGTAAACTTCTTTCAACTTCTCGTCAACATACTTTGCCAGGGTTTTTATATAAGCTTCATCCTCATTGGTCTTAATGGAATAACTCTGGCCTAATATTTGAACTTCTACAGAATGCATTTTTCACCTTCCGATTCTATAAAAAATATCTGTTTAAAAATCCCTCAATCGGCGAAATCAACCCATTCGACTGTCACCGACTTAACCCTTCGACTTCGCTCAGGGTTGGACATTCGGCTGAGCCCTCGGCCTGAGCTCGGGCCGAAGGCTCAGTCGAAGCCATACTGTGAGCGGCACCTGTATTTCCCCTCCCCTCAAGGGTAGAGTTGGTGTCCTTCGATTTCACTCAGGATAGTGAGTTTATCGAACTATGCCGCCGAACGTATCAATAAAACCTCTCTTCATTAATATTCCACTGATTCAAGCTCTTTTATTAAATTCTCAACCTGAGACTTTACCGTTTTCCTCTCGCTGTTAAGTTTTTCAAGTTCTGCCTTCATTTTATCAATATCTTTCATGTTCTGCTTTACTTCTCTGGATTCACTATCCTTTTTTTTGAGCTCTTCATTGAGAGATTTTATCCTATCATGTAATTTCTCATTTTCATTCGTTAATGCCTTAATCTTGTCTATCACCTTCATTATCTTGTCTTCCAGCATGTGTATTTTTTCCACTGATGATTCCCCCTTGAGAAAATCAAACTTATCCTGTTGCATTGATTTGTAACTTATCAAAAATAAAACTAAAATGCAAACCCCGTTAGACAGTATTACTAAATCGGCCCTTCTAACAGGGTAAACCCTCTCCGGCTCATTCTTTTTCCTTTGTCAGAGGAAGTCCCTGCAATGTCTTGTACTGCCAGTAACTTTTCAAAACTTTTTTTACGTAGTTCTTTGTCTCTTGATATGGGATATCTTCAATAAACTCATCTATGCCCTTATGATTGGATTCACGAAGCCATCTTCTTAATGCATTTTCTCCTGCATTATAGGCTGCAATAGCTAAAGGTATTCTGCCGAATTCCTTCAAAAGTTTTGAAAAATAGCGTGTGCCGAGTGATATATTTTTCTCGACTTCATGAATTTCAGAAATATCCGAAAGTTCTATCTTTAACTCTTTTTTTATCCTGTGAGCGGTAAAAGGCATAAGCTGCATGAGACCAATCGCCCCTGCCGATGAAACAGCATCGGGGTCAAAACGGCTTTCCTCCCTGATTAATGCAATTACGAGATACGGATCAACATCTTCACTTTCAGCAACATCGCTCACAATATTCCAGAAGCCAAGAGGATAAGCAAGCGGGAGAAATTCCTTTTCTTTAAGGGACTCGGCAAAGTAAAGTATACTCTTATATTCACCCAGTTTATAGGCAGTATGTGCAAGGTACCTGAATTCCTTATGACTGTTTCTAAACCCTAAAGCGATTCTGATTTCATCTATTGCCTCCTTGTACATACCCAAAAATTTAAGTGCTTCTATTCTCCTGTATATATCCCCACTGGGCATTTCAGGTTTTTTGGTTCCACGATTATCAGGCATATTAAACTCTTCGAGCTTGATCTTTGCAAGAAAACCATAATAACCTGTATCTCCTAAAAGGCTGTTATAAAATGTATCTGTATCTGAACAGGGATTAACTTCCATATTTAAGCTCACTTTTTGTACCACACAATCTTTAGAGCGCATTTCAGTACTTTTTGCTTTCCAATAGAGATATTGGCCATTATTTCTCACAGACAATGCGAGCCTGGAAAATATTTTTTCTGACTCCTTATAATCCTCTTGGCTATAGTTCATCCACCCAAGACCCCAAAGGGCATCTTTCCCATTTGCAGGAAAACCATTAATAATATGTCTGTAGATTTCTTCTGCCTCACTCAATTTATGAGACCTTCTTTTTTCATCAGCTAATGAAAGAAGAAGTTTAGCAAGGTACGTGCTCTTAGGAAAATTTTTTTTGAATTTTTCTATCATCCTCTCAAAATCATCTATCCCCGTGCTTCTGTAACGTGCTCTTGTTTCCCAGTACATAGCCTTGGGAGTTTTAATAAGTGAAAAGCTTTGAGCTGCCAGACTATATTTTTTTTGATTAAACTGGCACAAACCGATTGAGAATCTTATTTTATCCTTCAAGTCATACATGCTTATATCTTCAAGAACTTCTTTATAAGCATGCTCTGCTCTCTTGAAATCTCTGTTTTTGAAAAGATTATCTGCCCTTTTTAGCATTTCCTTAAGTGTAAAACTATCTGTTTTCAATTCTTTCAGTTCATTTAAGGCTTCTGCTGAAAGAGGTACAGCCTTAATATATATCTCCTTGAAAAGACTAATTGCATCATTTTTATGACCGCTTTTTTTAAGAAGCCGTGCCAGGAGCAATTTAGACTCCCATTCAAAGGGGAAGAGTCTGGTATACTCGGAAAGCGCCCTTCGAGCGGCTTCCTCGTTTTTTAATTCGAGCAATGCATTAATTTCAACCTCTTGTGCGCTTTGCAGCAGTGCTTTACTCCGGATTTTTCTAACAACTTCTATGGCCTCTCTGTACTTTTTTTCAGCAACATATGTTTCAGCAAGAGATTTTAATGCATAATCTTTCAATAGAGGATGCATATTCCTTGCTTTTATTAAGTATTCACGCGCCTTTTCATAAACTCCTTCTTTTTTGTAAAGTAGACCGAGCAAAAAAACTACTCTGTATCGCAATGAATTATTAGATTCCAGCGGTACCAAAATGGTCTCTGCTTGTCTATATGAACCATTATTAATAAGGTTGATAGCCTTATCTATTTGTATGTCAGGGGATTGTTGTGATTTCTCTGCTTGTATGTCAGGGGATTCTTGTGATTTCTCTGCATGGAATGCAAGATATGAATTGAGTTCATGAGCATGAAGCAAAGAAGAAACAAAAAGGAAAAGTAGAAAGGGAAAAACCTTAATAATGAACCTGGTTCTTCTCTTGTTTCTATACATGGGGATATATTAGCTTAAAAAATCTAACCTGACAAGTCATTTACGTTACCCCGGAAGGGTCATACAAATAAGCGAGTTGATTATCGGGACGGTTTAGTTTAAATACCATATTTTTTTTATATATTACCTTACAGTGTCCTGCTCATGAAAGTTAAATATTAAAATGATAAGTTTTGATATAATTTAATATGCCATTTATTGGTCTTACAGGCAACTTAGGAACTGGCAAAACAACAGTTTTGAAATTTTTCAGGAAATCAGGGGCATATACCATTAATGCTGACAGGCTTGTCCATGAATTATTAAAAAATCCGCGAATAATAAAAAAACTTTCTCGCCACCTCGGCAGGAATATACTGACAAAAATAAACTCAAAAACTTTAATCAACAAAAAAATCATGGCAGATATAATTTTTAATGATCCTCAAAAACGACGTTATGCAGAAAAAACGATTCACCCAGAAGTTATAAAACGTGCGAAAAACATGAAAAGAAAAATATTAGTTAAAGAACGCGATGCAGTGATTGTTTTTGAGGTTCCCCTGCTCTTTGAGGCTGGTTATGAAAAAATATTCGATAAAATTATATTTGTGTACTGCAGCAAGGCAAAAGCCACAGAACGACTGAGAAAACGCGGTCTATCCAGAGAACAAGTACTCAAAAGAATGCAGGCGCAGCTCCCGACCTCCTGGAAGAAAGCCGCCGCAGATTTTCTGATAAACAATAATTCAGCTCAGAAGGATATAAAACCTCAGGTGCAAAAAATTCTAAAAAAAATCATTGGTAAAAAATAAGGATGACAAACTTATGGTTTATCTTTTCCTGTTTCCCTTTCCCGAAGTGCTCTGCCCTCTTTTATAAACTGTAATAGAAGCGGCAGTTTGTTCGCGACTATATCCGATGGTTCTTTCGGGATTATACTCCGATTCTCTTCCGTTGTTACTTTTGATACTTCAATAAGTACATATCCACCTTTTTTCAAAGGATTTTTCAAATCATGTTTATACCCCGGGATAAGCTCAGGGATTGGTTCCGCTTGCTCCGGACAATCAAGAGGAATATCAAGTCTTTTTATCCTCTCTTCTGCGTTGTTCATGGGGAGAAAAACTGAACCAATCCTGAAATCAGAGGTTTTTCTGAACTTATCCAGAAAAGGAGAGCATGCTTTCCCTGTATAAATCAACCCTTCTGGAAAATTTTTTGTGCTGTTTTTGAAAAGTGTTAAAGTCTCACCTTTTACATTGGCCTTATAAAATTCTGCGTAGTCAACATAAAAAGATTTAGTGGGGAAAATAATAAGTTCAGCCTGATCTGGATAGGGAGCAAAGCCAGGCTTGTATATAATAAACTTCGGGTCATCTATTACAGGACCACGGATAAAAAATTCAACCGGTCCCTCAGGTCCTGGTATGTTCGGTTTACGCCAGGTATCTTTATGTTTTCCCGTTTCTGTATATGCAGGTATTTCAAAATTGCCTTCATCGTCGGTTAAGACCTCTTGAGCGTCATGAACGTCTGTTAAGACAGTAAACCTCGTATCGTATTGTCTATGCCATATAGCTGCAACTACTGCCTTTTCAACTGGCACCTTGGCTACCGCTTCTATAACCTTCCCTTTCCATGGTCCGGCAGAGTAAAGGGGTTCTTGTTCTTCGGCTTGAGTAAATATTTTTTGCTGTTTTTGTATTTCCTTCTGGTCTTTTCTTTCAATAATCTGATCATGTGTTTTACGAGCCTGTGTTTTTATTTCATCAGGCATCTCGCTCGATACAGGTTCCTGTATGGCCTTTTCTCTCAATTGCCTGGGGCTTTCATACATCCTTACAATACGTTCCTCTTTATAATACGCCTTCATTACCATAGCTAAGGGCAGTTGTGACTTAATTGTCTTGAGAAATTTCTCTGCGCTGGCATGGCCGTCAAACTTACCAAGCCTCAGAGAATAGTATTCCCCGATTCTTTCTGTCCTGAGATATTCCAGCTTTTGTTCCACTAATTTACGGGTAATAGCATCAAAGTGTTTATTGGCTGTCTGTATATCCCGAAGACTTACAGTCTGAATGGTATAGACTGATTGAGGTAATGTGGCTGCATAAAGGGGTAACGGTAAAACCCACAATAAAAGAATTATGACAAATATTCTCATGAAACAGCGCTGTTTATTTTGTAAATTCATATCCATGTCTGTTCATATATGTGTAATAACGTTTAGGTGCTGAACTCACACACTGAGAATACATTATCACTTTCTCCAGAAAAAAATTACTATTTTTTATCCAGTAATTCCATGATCAACCCATTCGACTGTCCCCGACTTAACCCTTCGACTTCGCTCAGGGTTTATACTGAGCGATACCTGTATTTTCTTTACCCTAAAGGATAGGGTTTGTTTGCCGCCGAACGTATCAATTCTTTACCTTAAGTAATAAGGGGTCTTCTATCCCTGCTTCTTTAAAACCTTTCGCCCTTAAAAGACAGCTATCACATCCCATACAGGGAACGTAAAGAGTCTGTAGTCTTGAGTTTGGAGTTCGGAATTTGGCCATTTTGCCTTTGTCCTGGACTCTGGACTCTGGACTCTGGACTCTTTTAGGTTGCGGGTCATAACAGCTCCATGTAAGAGAGAAATCAACGCCCAGCTTAATCCCCTTCTTTATTATTTCCCCTTTTGTAAGGTTGATTAGAGGCGTTCGTACTTTAAATCTTAGCCCTTGCTCAACTGAAACTTTTGTAGCAAGGTTAGCCATTTTTTCAAAAGCACTTATAAACTCAGGCCTGCAGTCAGGGTAACCGCTATAGTCAACAGCATTGGCACCCATAAAAATATTCTCTGCACCAATACTCTCAGCATAAGACAGTGCGAAGGATAAAAAAATGGCATTTCTTGCGGGCACATAGGTAACAGGAATATCAGAAACCTGAGCGCAGAAATCAATGCACGGATGTACATTGTTTTCCTTTTTCTTTCTGTATTCTGATTTTTGTAATCTGTTTTTTGGTACTTCTATGTCAGATGTAAGGGCGGATTTTCCTATTTCTCTGAGGTCAAAATTAATAATATGATGCTCCCGGACATGAAAATATGCAGCACACTGTTTTGCCGCGTTAATTTCTATATCATGCCTTTGTCCATAATGAAAGCTGATCGCGTTTACATCAAAGTCCTCTGCTTTTGCTACTGCTAACGTAGTTGTTGAATCGATACCGCCACTTAAGAGGACAACTGCTGGTTTCATGGATAAAAAGGGGCCAGATACGTAAAGTCCAGATGGGCGTAGAGCCCCGGTAGGCGTAAAGCCCCAGTGGGCGTAGAGCCCCGGTAGGCGTAAAGCCCCGGCGGGGCAACGTCCCTTTTCGGGGGCAACGCCCCTTTTCGGGATTTGAGGTGGAAATTGGAAGTAAAAAAGAACTGATGAATCACGCTATTTTGTTTAATACACATCATCAGCTGTCCCTGCAATCCCATCAGGTCCTCCGCTAAAAAGCTGAAAACCTTGTGCTTTTGATTTATATATAAATGTCCTTCCCCAAGAATCTTTCTTCTTATCAAAAACTTCAAGGTTTTCCGGATATCGTCCATTGGCTGCATTGTACAGCTCAACGTTCGTTTTCAACCTTTCTATATTCATTTTCATTTCTGCATTTTTAAAAACCCTGAAAGCATTGAGATTACCTTTATAAAGGAAAATGAGAATAATTATGAATACACCAAAAATTATGGAGTAAAAGGGCCACTGTTTCTTCTCGCCAGGGACTGCTGCCTGCTTTCTATCCAGGTAAATTTTGACAAGGTCTATTATCCCCTTTTCTTGTAAGGATATTATCGCCTTTGAAGTTTCAAACTCTTCATAAGGGCTAATATTAATAAGTGTGCTCACATCACTGTCGCCATCAATAAGTTTGAGAATTGCTTGTTCAATGTCATCAACTTCATCCAGCTGAGGTTCTTTGATTTTTTTATAGACACCGCCTAAATCAATTTTGCCATCAATTACCGACAATTCATCAATTATTTGCACACCACCCATCAGCAGGTGCTGAGTATCAAGAGAAATGGTGAGTTCTTTATCAACAGGAATCTCCTGGGGTGTAAATTCGTATCTTCCTTCTTTCCACATAAAAATCTGTACCAAGATATCTATGACTTGCTCCTCTATAACTTCTATGACGGCCTCTTTCGAAACAAGCCCGCGTTTTACAAATATATGTCCTAACTTAAAAGGTTCTTCTTCCTGCACATTTAAAGCAGCAGTTAAATCATTTTGAGATATTAATTTCTTTCTCATCAGAATCCTTCCAATTCTTGTGTTTTCGACCTTCCTCTTGGACTCCAGACCGGTAATATTTCCATTGATAAAGCTTAGTTTTATTTTATTTTTCTTGCCGTCAATATAAAGAATTCCGGTCTTCCTCTGAAAGTATATAAGCTGCAGGATGTCAGCCAGCCCAAATTCATGTAAAAATCCCTCTAAAGCCACGTTTAAGGAACCCTCCTTAATATGTTTATTACGGTGGTGAGATACATGATAATAAAACCCGATATAGATACCCACTTAAAAACAGAAGATACCAGGTTCATCGATACGTGTGCTGGAATATAAAGCCAGAGCAAACCGGAAATTAGAAAAAACGTAATTCCTACCATAAGAAGAAGACCATATACAGTCCATCCATGATAAACATGGCCGCTCCCGGGAAAAATAAAAGTTAAAATCTTAATGATCCTTTTTTTATTGCTTTTGTAGCGCTGTACCTCCAAAAATTTCTCAACCCTTTCCCGAGGTGTCAACTCACCCATTCGTATCAGTGTTTTAAAACATGTACGACACACATTTTCACGAGACATTTTCTTTTCACATTTTCTGCAATATATTTTCCCACATCTCAAACAGCTATACGCCCCATATGAAACATACTGATTAAAAATAAGAAAACCAATGATGCTTAAAAAAAGCAAAACCACCGAAAACTCCCTGCCTATGAATGAGAGCATATTTTTCAGAAACATTGTCGACTTATAATCCTTAGCGCGTCTGAAACTTAACAACCATAAATCCTTAGTGCTGAGAGTTTCATCCATCACAAAACGATTAACAGATCTACCTTTTACCTCATTAAAAAAATTTACCTTCAACGGGTCAATTTCTGTTGCTCTCAAGTAATATTCATCAGCCTTGTCAAAGTCAAAGGATTCCCGGTAAATCTGACTAAGATTGTAATATGTTGAAGCCATTTTTGTTAACTGCAACGCTTTGTTGTAATACTTTATTGCTGTCTCATAATCTCCTATCCCAATAAAACAGTTTGCAAGGTTATTGTAGATTCTGCCATCATTATACCGAGCGAGAAGGTTTTTATATATTGTTGCTGCCTCGGCGTAATAACCTTTTCTTTTAAGGTCCAGGGCATATGTAAAAGCTGTCTCATAACTGTCATCATCATCAATGAGCTCTGGTATCTCCCCCGTATGTACTCCTTCGTTTATTTTAGCTATATTAAAAACTGCCTTATCCTGTAATACCCCGGGGAGAGAAAATAACCATGGAACTGCAACGAGTATAAGTGCTGCCATTGTTATAATACCCAAGACCGCTGCTTTTTCTTTCCTCTGAAAATAAACCCAAAAAGGAATAATAAAGCCGATTAAACCAAATATTGGTCCTAACAATATGAGGATAACAGAAGGGAGCACATACAATATTTTTCTCTTATCCTCAACACTATCGTGGATATAAAGCCTGAGCTTCGAAGAACTTAGTGTTATGAGAAAAAAAATGCCAGATATGTAAAAAGCAAAGAACAGGCTTAGGGAAAATATTCCGGTTGTCTGAAATGACCACCAGAAGTTATTGAGAAAAGCTTTTACCGCACCCAGCAAATACTCTGATGATTTAGCAAATCCTTGCTTAGAGAAAGAGAAATTAATACTGGTCAGGTAAATATAGGTCAGAGGCAGGTCAGGTGAAAGCTCTCGTGCTTTTTCAAAAAATAAAGCAGCCTCTCTTTGTCTCTTTTTATTATATGCCTTTAATCCTTCGTTTATCAGGACGAGAGAGTGAGGTTCTAAATTTTTAAGCCCTTTTTCGGCCCTGTACTCTATAAGCTCAACAAAATCAAAATATAATCCTGAACTGAAAGGTTTATTGATTGAAGGAAACCTTTCCACATCTTTAGCGTATGAGGTATTTTCTGAGACACAGAGAGAGAGAAGGAGCATACATAGTATCATAAATCTCAGTTTCTTACTCATAGCTCATAGCATATTCTTTTCTCATGAAATATGTTTAAGGTCGTTCCTTGTCTCTAAATTTATCCTCCGTTCCACGGATGAGGTTTTTGATATTCTCCCTATGGCTTAAAATTATCAAAAAAGTAATCAGTATTGCAAAGGATATTTTTATTCTCGTTGCATCAAACAACGCAATGAGTACAGGCAGTGACAGAAAAGCGGTTATCGCTGCAAGAGAAGAATATCTCGTAAAAATTGCTGTGAAAATCCAGATAACAAGTGCAATAAGAGTAGCTACCGGACTGTATACAATAAAAACACCAAAACCCGTAGCAACTCCCTTTCCGCCCCTGAAAGAGAGAAACACTGAAAAAAGATGTCCCAGAACAGCCATTATCCCCATTATTCCTTCCCAGAACTCGTCCCCAATCATAACCCTTCCGAGCAAAACAGCACTTGTGCCTTTCAAAGAGTCTCCAAGCAAAGTTATTATCGCAGGGACTTTGCCTACTGACCTGAGAACATTTGTTGCCCCAATATTTTTACTGCCTACGTTTTGTAAATCTATACCTTTCTGTTTCGCAACGAGAATCCCAAAAGGAATAGAACCGATAATGTAAGCTGTGGGAATAAGATACATCTGTGGTTCAAATAAAAAAGATAAGGTAGCACTTAAATTTTGAAGGTCTGTCATGTTAACCGTTTCCAGAAAAGAACAAAATATTGAATCCCGGATGCAATACCGACAAGCATTGCAAACCATAACAGGGCAATTCCCATGGTGTATAAATCTAAACTAACCAAAGAGCGGTCAAGGAGGAGAATTACTATTGATACGAACTGCGCGGTAGTCTTTATTTTCCCACCCATTTCAGCGGGGATTATTATATCCTTTGATAACGCAACTATTCTCAAACCCGTAACAATGAATTCCCTGGCAATTATAACAATAGCAATCCAGGCTTCAATAAAACCCATATCAACAAGAACAATGAGTGCAGATATTGTTAAGAGCTTATCAGCCAGGGGATCAAGGAGCATCCCGAGTTTTGTTACCTGTTTTGACTTCCGTGCTATATATCCGTCAAAAATATCTGTCAAGATTGCTAATAAAAAAATGATAGTTCCTAAGAGCGGTTTCGTGCTGACCACCAAAATGAAAATCGGAATCAGGAGTATTCTACTAAAAGTTATAATGATTGGGATGTTAATCAATGGATTCACCGGATACCTTATCCCAGAGTCCTGATGACTTTAAGATTAATTCTATAAATTCCCTGACAGCGCCTCTACCACCTTTCTTGGTTGATATAAAAGCTGCCCATTTTTTAACTCCTTCATCTGCATCGGCAGGTACCGCAGAAAGACCAGCCCTTTTAAGAAGCTCAATATCAACGATATCATCGCCCATAAATGCCGTCTCTGCATCATTGCATTTATATTTCTGAAGGAGTGATTCATAAACAGCCGATTTCTTGAAAATGCCTTGATGAACCTCTATGATACCAAGTTCTTCGGCTCTTCTTTCAACAACGTGGGATTTCCGGCCTGATATGAGAGCGACCTTTATCCCCACTTTCTTTAACATCTTTATAGCATGACCATCTCTTACATGAAACATTTTAAGTTCATTTCCTGTGTTATCAAGAATTATGCTGCCGTCTGTCAGCACCCCATCTACATCAAGTATCAATAATTTAATATATTTAGCCTTATTTACAATTTCCTCTTTCATGAATGTTAAATAAAATTATTTTTTTTCATACAATGCCAGATTTCAAAATATCATGTAAATGTACAATACCCTCTACTCGATCATGTAGATCAATAATAACGAGAGAAGTTATTGAATATGTTTCCATTATTGAAAGCGCCTTCACAGCAAGAGTATCCCTTGCAATGGTTCTTGGGTTATGGGTCATAACATCCCGTGCTTTAAGAGAGAAGAATTTCTCATCCCACTTTTCTAACCCCCTGCGCAAATCGCCATCAGTAATAATTCCCAGTAACTGAGAACTCTCATTTATTACTGTGGTAATTCCTAACCTCTTGGAAGATATTTCCATTATTGCATCTTTCATGGTAATTTCTTCCTTTACAGACGGTATGGAATCGCCTCTATGCATAAGTTCACCAGCCGTCAGTAATAGACGTCTCCCTAAATTTCCGCCCGGATGGAAAAAAGCAAAGTCCTCTTCACTGAATCCCCTTTTACTTAAAAGAGCAACGGCAAGCGCATCGCCCATAGCCAGGGCAGCAGTTGTTGACGCCGTTGGTACAAGGCCCATGGGACATGCTTCCTCTTTAACAGAAACATCCAGAACAACATCTGATATTTTTGCAAGTGTAGAAGTTAGACTACCTGTAAATGAAATTAGCTTAATATCAAGTCTTTTTAATACAGGGAGTATTGTTATGATTTCATCTGTTTCCCCGCTGTTGGAAATCGCAATAACTACATCGCCCTTGGAAACCATCCCTATATCACCATGGCCACCTTCAGCAGGGTGCAGAAATATAGCAGGTGTCCCTGTTGAAGCAAGGGTTGCTGCCAGTTTCTTACCGATAAGGCCAGACTTTCCCATGCCCGTGACTACAACTCTGCCAGGACAGGAATAAATAATATCTAGTGCCTTAACAAGATTATTATCTATTCTATCGATAAGTGCAGTTATTGCTTCTGCTTCTATTCTTAAAACTTTTTTTGCCTGCTCTTTAAACATTTTTTTCACCCTGCCCCTTTTCTTACAATCTTGCCTATCTCTTCTATTTCACGTACCAGTGGAGCAATCTCCTCTAAATGTAAAGAATTTGGACCGTCACAAAGAGCCTTCTCAGGACATTCGTGCACCTCTATAAAAACTGCATCACAACCAGCAGCAGCTGCCGCCTTTGCAAGAGGTGCCACATATTCCCTGTTCCCTGATGAAGCGGTGCCCTTTCCTCCTGGCAGCTGAACACTATGTGTTGCGTCAAAAACAACTGGATAGCCATAACCCTGCATAATAGGGATCGCCCGCATATCTACGACAAGATTATTATAACCAAAAGAAATTCCTCTTTCTGTTATGACTATATTATGGTTGCCCGTAGTAGTAAACTTCTCAATAATATTTTTAACATCCCATGGTGCTAAAAACTGTCCTTTCTTGATATTTACGGGCTTGCCTGTCTGTGAAGCAGAAATTATTAAATCTGTCTGTCTGCATAAAAAAGCTGGTATCTGGAGCATATCGAGAACCTTTGCTGCATGTGAGACTTCTTCAAGTGAATGGATATCCGATAATACAGGCAGTCCTGTTAATTCTTTAACTTTTTTCAGTATCGTGAGTCCCTTATGGATACCAGGCCCACGAAATGAATGTATAGAAGTTCTATTTGCCTTATCATAAGAACTTTTAAATATAAGCGGTATACTTGTCTTACGAAAAATCTCTTTGAGTCTCTCAGCAGTTTTTAATGTTAATTCTTCGGTCTCAATAACACATGGACCTGCAATAAACACAAGAGGGTTCTGTCCTCCGATAGATACATTACCTATTTTAACCTCTCTTGTTATCATCTGTTTCTATTGTGTATTACTTTCATAATCAAGGAGGGTATGAATATAATTGCGGGCGAGGGTCTCATACCGTAAAGTCAAGAATCATGTCTTGGGTGAATGAATTGCCGAGCCATGAACATCCTCTGCAGCTTCCATGATGCCCTCAGCCAATGTTGGATGTGCATGGATTGTATGTGCGATATCCCTCGCAGAAAGCTTTTTTTCAATAGCAAGTGCAGCTTCATGTACTAAGTCAGATGCGTGAGATCCTATTATATGGGTTCCAAGAATTATGTCATTTTCTTCATCGGCAATTATTTTTATTAATCCTGTTATCTCCCCGATTGCATGTGCTTTACCGAGAGCCCTATACTGGAACCTGCCAACCTTAACTTTATAGCCCTTTTCAAGGGCTTGTTTTTCCCTGAGTCCTACAGATGCTATCTCAGGGCTGGTAAATATAGCGGCCGGAACCACATCATGGCTCATTACTGCATTTCCACCAACTGCGTTCTCTGCTGCAACCATGCCTTCTTTTGAAGCCACGTGGGCAAGCATAATGCCTCCTGTAACATCACCCACTGCATAAACACCCTCAATGTTAGTCTCCATCTTATTATTGACTATAATTTCCCCTCTCTGTCCGACTTTAACTCCGACATTCTCAAGCCCTATGTCATTGCTATTCATTGACCTCCCAATGGATACGAGCACTTTTTCTGCCTCTACGGTTTTACCGTCTGAAAGCGTAGCCAAGACTGAGTCTTCTCTGATATCTATGTTCTCAACTTTGATACCGGTTAGAAGCTTTATTTTCTTTTTTTTCAGTTCTTTCTCGAGAATAGCTGAGATTTCCTCATCTTCTGTTGATACAGCCATAGGCATCATCTCCACCATCGTTATGTCTGCCCCAAATTCTTTATATATAAAGGCAAATTCGCAACCTATTACCCCTGCACCTACAATGAGAAGTGACCTTGGGATACCACTTAAATTAATTGCGTCATCACTCGATAGGATTCTTTTACCGTCAAACGGGAAAACCGGTATCTGTGCAGGTCTTGAACCTGTTGCTATGATAATCTTATCTGCTTCAACCTCTTCAGTCTCACCACTTCTAAGGGCAACTTTTATCTTTTTAGGACTTACTATAGTACCCCTTCCATCTAAAATCTTGATGTCCCAACTTTTAAAAAGACCCCTGATGCCTTTAACCTGAATGTTGACAACTCTGTTTTTCCTTTCTACTATTTTTTGAAGATTAGGAGTAACACTTCCATTCAGATCGATCCCGAAATTATTAATATTTCGAGCCCTATTAAGTGCATCTGCAGAGGCTATGAGCGCCTTTGTGGGAATACATCCCCAGTGAAGGCATGTTCCACCAACCTCTGAGGCTTCAATTACTGTTACAGAAGCGCCCAGTTGGGCTGCCTTGATTGCAGCAACATAGCCACCAGGACCTGCTCCTAAAACAGAAATTCGCATTATTTTAATTTTACCTCTTCCTCTAAATACTTCTCATACTCTGAGAAATCCATAAGATCATCACCTTCTGATTCATCCTCAACTGTAAGTACTGCTATCCATCCCTTCCCGTAAGGGTCCTCATTGATTAATTCCGGAGCTTCAGAGAGGCCTTCATTCACCTCGACAACTGTCCCACTCACAGGACTTATAACAGCGGATGTGGTTTTTGTTGATTCTATCTCGGTGAGCTCTGTATTCGCTTCCACAGCGGTATCTAATTCAGGCAAATCAATATACACAATATCTCCCATAGCTTCTTGTGCATAATGAGTTATACCTATCGTTGCTTTCTTACCAGACACTTTGACCCATGTATGTTCCTTATGATATTTAAGACTTTCAGGATCCATTGTTGTCTCCTCCTTGTCTGAAACTTACCAAGCCCCAGACTTTCATTGTCCCAAGGCGTGTGCAATACTAAACAGAGAATTATTTTTTTGTCAAGAAGCAGATTAAGACTCTGGCACTGAACAAACAGCTATTGAATGAGTTTCTCAATGAATTTTTTCTTGACAGCCGTCCAGTTTGGACCAATAAATTTATGTTTAATCACACCTTCACGGTCTATGAGAAAGGATGTTGGGAGGGAATAAATACCATAGGCGCCTGCTGCCTCTTTATTGTTATCATGGAGAATAACAAAATCAGCAGGATTTTTTTTCATATACCTTTTTACTATCGCGGTAGATCTGTCAATAGACACAGCAACAATCACCAAACCTTTGTCTTTATACATCTTATAAATCGAATTAAGCTGAGGTCTCTCCTCCCTGCAGTAAGGGCACCACGTGGCCCAAAAATTAAGCAGTACTGGTTTGCCTCCAAATGAAGAAAAAGGAACATCCTTTCCTGAAAGGTCAATGGCTGTAAATACAGGTGCCTTTTTACCTATAATAAGCCCTTCTATTTCAAAAGGTGAGAAAAATTGTGCATTTATATCGTGTATCGATGAAATGGTTATAAACAATAATGTCAGAACCAGCAAAAAAATTCTAAAAATATTTTTCAAACTTTTCTCCTTATCTTATATATAATCTATTGATACTAATAGAAATCTTAATTTATATCAAGAGGCTTTGAAACTTACAAGTAAAAGATATTTTTAAATCTAATGGTCAAATGCAGATTAAGGAATAATGAAAATAAGTGCTGAAAAAAAAACAAAAATAATGTAAAATTTTTACATGGAAAGACGGCTTTTAAAAAGAATAACACATAATGTAAAAGCCGAGTATATTTCAGGCGGTATGAGTTATTCAGGATTTATAGAAAATTTTTCTGAAGATGGTATCTTTATGAGAACCGACCCTACAAAGACCGCAATCGATTTTTCGACCCAGACAAATAGTGAGTTGAAATTTCAACTCTCCTCTGGAGAAACATTTCACTTGCATGGAGAGGTGAGATGGTTTCATACAGAAATTTCATCCCATGGTTTAATTTTCAGGATAGGCGTAAAAATTACAAACCCCTCTTCGCAATATATAAAATTCTCAAAAACTCTCTAATTAGACTCATTTTTTATAAAAAAGAGGCTTGGAAATACCAAGCCCTTTTTTGAAACTATTTCTACTGACCAAAAATAGGGACAGCGACCATTTTTAAGATAACAACATATTCTGGCAACTTACAATAATCATAAATATTGAAAAAGTCTAAAAAAAATAGTCGCTGTCCCTATTTTTGAAGACATTGATGAATTTAAAGCTTTGATAGATTCATTAATATGAAGATGTTCTATATTTTAAATCTTTGCAGTTAAACTCGGGCTCTTGGCCGAGACTTGCTAAAGCTTTAATTCCCTGGTATGAACCATACGGCACACACCACAGCAAGGCGCTCGTCTTATCGAAAACGTCGCGCTTCAAAGGACAAGCATGGTGGAGCGAAGGCAAGAGCTTGCCTCTGGCATGAACAATCCTTGAGAGAAAAGAAAGGTTTGTGAACCCTTGCCTGTGCTAAAATGTTCCTGGCGTTAGCAAAGGATCATGGAAACACTTATTAGCAAGGGGCATGACAGAGTTGCAAGCGCAGTAACTGAGCGACGGGGGATATAACTAAACCTGTGACTGCGAAGTGGAGGGAGGGCGGAGCAGGAACTCCTTTTTAGGGTTTGTTCACTTTTTAAGAACAGCGTGACAAAATCGTGACGAAATTGTCACGGAAATGGTCAAAAACCATCAAATAATGTATAATGATAAAAGTCTGTTAAGTTCTTTAAAAAAAGGAGTTTTTCGGTATTTGAAAGCTCCCGGCAAATCAGCAAGGGAGCTTTGGAACGTAAGGAAATTTTATTTGATTGGATTTTTATGCGTTCGCAAGCACGTGGTATGGACCGTACGGTTCATACCTTGCCCGTATCCCCTGGATATGAATGGCATTCAAGAGGTCGTCGGTTCGATCCCGATCAGCTCCACCATTGGATATTTGAAGGGTTTAGTCACAAGACGTCGGGAAGCTAAACCCTTTTTAATTATTTTCAGTTTCATAATGAACATTTAAATGAAAAAGAATTTGCCTTCATTACAAATAGCTGACTTAACAATTAACCCTCCGATTATACAGGGCGGCATGGGTGTAAGAGTGTCCCGTTCCAGGCTTGCTGCGGCAGTTGCCAATGAAGGATGTGTGGGAGTAATTGCAAGTGTCGGCCTGGGAAAGTTTGAAGACGAGAGCGGTTCAGAATTTGAATCTATTAATAAAGAGGCTTTAAGAGTAGAGATAAGAAAAGCTAAAAGTATGAGTAAGGGCATAATCGGCATAAATGCAATGGTAGCCCTTTCCAATTATGAATCGTTAGTAAGAACTGCTGTGGATGAAAACATTGATTTGATTATATCCGGAGCAGGGCTTCCTTTAGAGCTTCCAAAATTTGTAGAGAAGAAAAACATTAAGCTGATCCCGATAGTCTCATCAGCACGGGCTTTGAAGATTATATGTAATAAATGGAAAAGGAATTTTGATAAACTCCCGGATGCTGTAATAGTTGAAGGGCCGAAAGCAGGTGGTCATATTGGATATGATTTTCAGGATGTTGTTGAAGAAAAAGCCTCTTTACTTGATAAAATAATCATTGAAGTATTGGAATTTGCCGGATCATTTGATCCGGCGATTCCGGTAATTGCTGCCGGAGGAGTTTATAACGGTAAGGATATTGCATATTTTCTTAAATTAGGCGCTTCAGGGGTTCAAATGGGAACCCGTTTTGTCTGTACTGATGAATGTGATGTTCACGAAAGTTTTAAAAGGGCATACTTGAGCGCCAAAAAAGAAGATCTTGTAATTATAAAAAGTCCTGTTGGTATGCCCGGCAGGGTGATTAAAAGTAAATTTGTTGAGGACATTCAAAAAGGCAAAACCAAACCTATTGCCTGCAACTATCAGTGTTTAAAAACCTGCGATCCTGATACAGCTCCTTATTGTATTGCTAAAGCCCTGGCAAATGCAGCAGAAGGGAATCTTGATGAAGGTTTTGTGTTTGCCGGATCTAATGCATACAGATGTAATGAAATCGTTCCTGTAAAAAAGCTGATTGATGAATTAGTTTCAGAGACAGAAAAATATATATAAATTTTAATTGTGAAACGTTATGGGGTCCGTTATGGGGTCAGGTCTTCATTCTTCACTTAATATTAGTTAAGCTCTACTTAGAGGAGTCCCAAAATTTTGTGGTAAGTCTTGACAGCCTGTTGAATCTTGACATTCTTCATTCCCCGGTTTGTTTCAATCCTCATCATACCCTTTCCACAACCACAACCAAAATTATCGAAGTTCAACTTCGATAATAATTCCTCAACCACAACTATAGGAGTTCGACTCCCATAGTTGTGGCAGTCCCACCTCGTAGGTGGGAGTGACTGTCAGTAATCATCACAGGTCACGTGCTTTGTAGACTAAAGATAAGTAGGTGAAGTCATCAATCGAGGGAATTTTGGCTGAAAATTTTTCAGGCTTCTCTGTTTCTTTCTGAAACAAACGGATTAAGAATTTATAAAATATTGTAGATTTCAATCGATATTTGACAAAGGTGATTTAATTTTTTAACATTGGTTTTATAATAAACTTCATTTAATAAATACATAAAGATGGGTATTAGTTCACGAAATATAAAATCTTGTTTAGCTATAGCGT
>DAOVVO010000042.1 GCA_030637135.1 Nitrospirota bacterium | reverse complement strand
TGAAATAATTTGTATACCCTGTACCTACCTTTTGCATAAATTTTACGACACCTTTTTGAGCCTTCTGTTTTAAGAGTAAATGAAAATGGTTTGGCATGAGGGTAAATATCAGTATCTCAACAAGCATCTTTCTTGGCTTTCTGTCCTTTTTGGCAGGTCGTTTCCCGATATCCATTGTCTTGGGATCAAAGTAGTAGTTCACGTTCAAAACAGGATCTTCATCATTGAACTCAAAAAGACCGTGAATAAACCGGTAGTAGTCCTGATTATCCAGAAAAACGTCTCTCCTGTCGACTCCCCGGTTAAAGACATGATAAACGTGTTCTTTAACGAATTGAGGTCTCCGCATAAACTACATTATAGCATAAAATTATGGGAGTCGAACTCCCATAATTTGGTCTTTTGATATTTAAAAAGAAATTGCCGCCAAAGAAAAACTTGTCCTTCGACAGGCTGAGGACAATCCTGAGTTTATCGAAGGATTGAAATTGTTCTTTATTAACTCCCGAACAACCTGCTCTTATATTCAACTCGTAAAACGTTTAACCCTGCATCGAATTATTGACAGTTACTATTAAGAATTATATCTTATAAAAGATATTCTCTCGTTAAGGGGAAAAAACAGTGCAAGGAGAATTATAATGCCAATTTATGAGTTTTATTGCAAAAAATGTAATACGATCTATAAATTTTTTTCAAGAACCGTCAATACAGAGAAGATACCCAATTGTCCACGTTGTAAAAATATCACATTAAAACGTAATATTTCGCTCTTTTCCACGATTTCCAGCAGAAAAGAAAATGGAGAATCTGATGCTGATATGTCTCCTCTTAATGAGGCAAAAATGGAAAAAGCATTGAGTATGCTGGTTCATGAAGCAGGCAAAAATATTGAAGAGGATCCGCGTCAGGCCGCCGAGCTCATGAGAAAGTTCTCTGATGCTACAGGTCTTAAAATGGGGTCAGGAATGGAAGAAGCCCTGAGCAGACTGGAACAGGGAGAAGATCCTGATAAAATCGAAAAGGAGATGGGTAATATACTGCAAGAGGAAGAACCCTTTCACTTTGGCACTCAGGGGAAAAGGGGAAGGCAAAAGCCTAAGCCAAAAGTAGATGAAACCCTATACGAACTTTAGAAATAAAACATTTTTACGGAATCAGGTAATGACGGGTCGATACAATGAGTGACAATCTCAACTTAATTGCGGATTTAGGATGGAGTCCTGGCTTTTGAAAACTGGCTTTTGTCCCGCTTAAGATAGCTTAAAAGATAATCCTTAAATTTATTAGGCAAAAGCCATCTTATCCCCAGTTTTTCAGCCCACTTAATAATTCCATGGTCTATGGTAACCAGTAACGCATCAAGTTCTTTTGCAAGGAGGATAAGATCAACGTCTTCCTTGCTGTCAATAATTCCGTCCCTGAGTGCTTCCCTGTAATTCCTTCGCAGATTCTGGATGATTTCCTTTTCGTCTCCTTTGTTTATATTACGTACTGCTTTTTCTGCAATTCTCAAGCCTTTGTTAATCCTCTCCCGTACATCTTCTATAAGCTCATAGAGAAGAAATGCAGGACAATGCAACTCATGTTTTTTTGGTGGCTTCTGACGGAGAACAGCCAACAGGTCTCCTGAAATTTTCTTTTCATCAACAAAATTGAAAAGTTCTTTGAAAATTGAAGGGGGCATATAAAATTCAAGGTGTGGTATCCGTACAGCTAAATCAACAAAGCCTTCTATAGCTTCTGTTGGGGTTTTGCCAAAATCAACCCTCACCTCTGGATTCACAAAGATGCTTGTATCCAGTACGATTTTTTCTTTTTTAAATCTTGCAGATTCCACCCAGATCCAGGGCAAAGGTATTCCACTGCTTGCAGTTAAGACACCTGCCCATCCACTCCAGTGAGTTGTAATTACAGTGAGCACAACAGAAAGAAGCAACCAGGAAAGGCGTCTTAGGCTCTATCAATGCCTTTTTAAATTCTTCAGCAGCCTTATTATATTCAGAACGCCTCTCATAAATATTTCCCAGGAGCTTATGTAAGTCCGGATAATCTACGGTGCTAATGTCAATCCCTGTCGCAGTTTCAAAGGCGTAGTCTATCATTTCAAGACGGTAATAAAGTTTGGAAAGTAAAAACTGCAGCTTTACCTCTTTAGGATTTTTCTGAATCACCTTTTGATAAACGTCTATTATCCTGCCGGGCTCGCCAATATCAATGAAAAAGTCCTCGAGCCTTATTAAAAAAACGATTGCACCGGTCACCTCAAATCCCTTTAAAAGAAGATTCTCAGATTCTTTGACATTATTATCTCTTAAATATGATTCAGCGAGGGCAAGATAAGCTGCTACAAATTTATTATCAGATTTAATTATATTTCTTAATATTTTTTTTGCTTTGTCTATTTCTCCTTTTTCGAGATAATACCTTCCCAGTTCATATTTGTACCCGAGAAGATTATATTGTTCTTTTTCTTTGTTTCTTTCGGAAATATTGCTTTTGATAATTCTATATTGAACATCTAACAGAGCTTCCCAGTTTTTATTTGTTTCATAAATTTCGCGTTTTCTATAAAGGGCCTTGGGATTTTCTTCGTCAATCTCAAGGATGTTATCAAGATAACGCAATGACTCCTTCCACTGTTGCTCTTTTTCAAATACCTTCTCAATGGAAAAAAGCGCTTCAACACTGTGAGGTCTTACATCTTTTGCCTTTATATAAAAATCTTTTGCGGTAATTAAATCGCCCATACTAAAGGCTACATCACCGCGCCTGAGCAGGGCATTCATATGAGCGGGATTCTCTTCAAGACTACGGTTTAAAAACTCTATAGCCTCTTCATATCTGCCAGCAAAAAAAGCATCGAGGCCTTTTGAATAGGATTTCTGTATCTTTAATTCTTTTTTCTCTTTGCGGAACTCCTGCCAGGTGCCAAAATAACGCCTTGTATCCCTGACAATAACAAGAGCGAGTATTGAAAAGGCCCCGACTGCAATTGAAAGCAGTATTAAAGCAATTTTAGGGATTTCATAACTAACCTGTTCACTGAGTTTTAATGTGATAGCCTCATTATTCAGAATTGCAAGATAACCCAGTGCAGCGATAAATATTATCAATATGAGAACGGTAAATTTTATCATTCTAATCTCTTCTTTTTTTCTTACTCAAGACTGTCTGTTCATCTTTTATCGGTATTCTCGGAGCATCAAGCCAGAGTTTTTCTAACTCGTAATATGCCCTGCCCTCTTCATTAAAGATATGAATTACTACATCGCCGTAATCTAATAAAACCCAGCGTGCAGAATGCGCTCCTTCCCTGCCGATAGGAAATACTTTAATTTTTGAAAATTTCTCTTCTATTGTTTCAGCTATTGTTCTTACCTGAGTAGAACTTTCGCCTGAGCAGATTATAAAATAATCTGTAAAAGTCGAAAGGTTTTTTAATTCGAGGATAAGCGTATCTTTTGCTTTTTTACTGATAGCCATTTGAGCGGCTTCTATAGCTTTATCTTTACTGTCTATTAAAGATCGCCCTCCTCTATAAAACAAACCACGCAGTTACAAATAAGAAATGAGAAGTTTGAAATGAGAAAACATAGATTACAATGATCTATTTCTTTTTTTGTTTTTTCAGGTTCCAGTTCTTATTTCTCAGTTCCTACTTCTGACCGTATAACTTATGAGAAATTATATAGGATTCTACTGAATCAGGCAAGAGATATTTTGTACTCTTCCCTTCTTTTATGAGGGCCCTGATCCTGGAAGCTGAGATTTCAAGCCCTGAAATCTTACATAAATAAGCCTTCCTGTCTGTATCAAGTTCAAAAGAAAAGCCTGTCTTGACACCTCTATCAATTTCCCTCAATGTCTTTTTCTTTATATCTGCAAAATACGGCGTAGAGCATAAATCAACAAAAGAGAACCCAGGTCTTGAAATGACAATTAAATTCGTGAGCTTTAAAAGCTTGAGGGGCTGTTTCCATTTTGGCAAATCTAAAACAGCATCAATTCCAAGTATAAAAAAAAGTGTGGAAGTATTATAGGTAACAGTTAATCTTTTGATAGTTTCAATCGAGTACGAGACAGCATGTTTTTTCATTTCTATATCCGATATATCAAAATAAGGGTTGTTTTGTATAGCGATCTTGGTCATTTCATAACGGGAACGAGCATTAATGAGCTCCTTCTTCTTGAAAGGGGGCATACCTGCAGGGATAAAAAGGATCTTATCAAAGGTAAAAATGTCCTGTATCTCCTGCGCGGCCCTTAGATGTCCATAATGTATCGGGTTAAATGTGCCGCCTAAAATACCGACCTTCATTCCCTTAACTGTCCGCTACCAAAGACGATAAACTTTGTGCATGTCAGCTCCTCAAGTCCCATAGGGCCTCGTGCATGAATCTTATCGGTAGATATACCTATCTCTGCACCGAGTCCAAACTGAAAACCGTCATTAAACCTCGTTGATGCATTAACAAATACTGCTGAAGAATCAACTTCTCTAAGAAATCTCAGTGATTTCCCGTAATCCTTCGTAACTATTGCATCCGAGTGAGCTGAGCTATATTGTTCAATATGCTTTATCGCTTCATCCATATCCTTAACGACTTTAACATTCAAGATTAAATCAAGGTATTCATTATAGAAATCTTCTTCCTTCGCCTTCTCAACAGAGGTGACTATTTCACGAGTCTTGGTACAGCCTTTAAGTTTAACACCTGCTTTCTTGAACCTTCTCAACATCTTTGGTAGAAATTCCCTTGATATCTTTTCGTCTACGAGCATGGTTTCCATTGCATTACATGTACCGGGTCTCTGAACTTTGGCATTAAAACAGATTTCCTCCGCCATCTTAAGGTCAGCATCTCTATCAACGAATACATGGCATACCCCTTTGTAATGCTTAAGCACGGGGATTTGTGAGTTTTCAGTTACAGCCCGTATAAGCCCCTCGCCGCCTCTTGGTATAATAAGGTCAACGATTCCTTCTAACTTCAGCATTTCCATAACCGCTTTTCTGTCAGAGGTGTCCAGAAAAGATACCGCGCCCTTATGAATTCCCTGTGATTGAGCTGCATCTCTCAATATTTTTACTATGGCCCTGTTCGTGTTTATAGCTTCAGACCCTCCTCTTAATAAGACCGCATTACCTGCTTTCACGCAGAGCCCGGCTGCGTCTGCCGTAACATTCGGTCTTGACTCATAAATTATTCCAATCACCCCTATAGGAACCCGCATCCTGCCGATCATCATCCCGTTTGGCCTCTGCCACATCTTTGTTACCTCACCAACAGGGTCTGGAAGAGCGGCAACTTCTACAAGACCTGTAGCCATTTCTTGTATCCTTTTTTCAGTAAGGGTAAGCCTATCTATCAGCGCTTTTGAAAGACCCTTTTTCTGAGCAGCACTGATATCCCTTTTATTCTCTGTTATGAGCTCCTTTGTCTTTTTTCGCAGTTCCTCAGCCATTTTCACCAGGGCTGTGTTTTTCTTTTCTGAGGAAACTTTTGCAAGCGCCCTTGCACCCTCTTTCGCCTCCCGTGCATTATGAAGCACAAACGATCTCATATCCATACAATACCCCCGCTTATATGATGTTTAAGATAACTTTTTACCAGGGCGTGTTCTAGTTTAATAATTACTGATTGTTAATTTTAGCATAATTATTTAAATAAGGTTTATCCCAAAAATGTCCCTGGAGTCTATCCGCGTTCAGTCCCTGTCAAACAATAATGAGTAATGATTTTTTTTAATATTATATATAAAAAATTCTGATATAATATCTCGCATTAAATACACCATGTCAATTTTATCTGAATATATTACTGAACCAAAGATTGCATACTTCTCAATGGAGATCGGGCTCAGGGATGATATGCCCACTTACAGCGGCGGGCTCGGTATACTTGCAGGTGACACGGTAAAGTCTGCTGCTGATTTAAACCTGCCCTTTGTAGCTGTTACCCTTATCAGCCGAAAAGGTTTTTTCAAACAGGACATAAATAAAAAAGGCTGTCAGATAGAGTTGCCTGCGGAATGGGAACCCTCGATGTTGATGAATACCGCCACCGAGAAAGCGACTGTCATGATTGAAGGCAGACCTGTCTATATACAGGCATGGATTTATTTTGTAGAAAGCCTGAGGGGTTGGAAGGTTCCCGTAATTTTTCTTGACACAGATCTGCCTGAAAACAGTCCTGAAGACAGGGGACTGACAGATTATCTCTACGGAGGGGATAAAAGTTACAGGATTAAACAGGAGGTGATTCTCGGTATAGGCGGGGTACGGATGCTCAACAAACTGGGATTTCAGATAAAAAAATACCACATGAATGAAGGACATGCAGCGTTTTTAATACTTGAATTACTGCAGGAGTATAAAAAAGACATAGAAGAAGTCTGGGATGAATCGTATATATGGGATTATGAGACTGTCAAAGAATTGTGCGTCTTCACAACTCATACACCTGTTGAATCCGGGCATGATAAATTCTCCTATGACCTTTATAATGAGGTGATTGGAGACTATTTCCCGGAAAAGATTCTTCGCAAGCTCGCAGGTGAAGAATACCTCAACATGACGCTTCTTGGTTTTAACCTGAGTCAATATATTAATGGTGTTGCAAAAAAACATCGTATGATTTCTCAGGGAATGTTCCCCGGTTATTTAATAAATGCAATAACGAACGGTGTGCATTCGTTTACCTGGACATCAGAAAGCTTTAAAAAGATCTATGATAAATACCTCCCTGGATGGGCAAATGAACCTGAAATATTTGTGAGAGTCGGGGTCATCCCTGATAAAGAATTATGGGCTTCTCATATGGAGGCCAAGAAAAAACTTATTGATTATATAAACTCTCTTTCAGATGTTGATATGGATTATGATACCCTGACCATAGGGTATGCACGAAGGATGACCACGTATAAAAGGGCTGACCTGTTATTCACTGACCCTGACAGGCTTAAGAATATAGGAACAGGAAAGATTCAGATAGTCTATTCAGGAAAAGCCCACCCAAAGGATACAGAAGGCAAAAAGATGATTGAAAAGATTTTTTCTCTGATACAGAAATTCAAAGGAAAGATTAAGATTACTTTTATCAAGAATTACAATATGGAAACAGCCCTGAAAATCATCTCAGGAGTCGATGTGTGGTTGAACACCCCTCTTAAACCCCTTGAGGCATCAGGTACAAGCGGCATGAAAGCAGCACATAATGGAGTAGTGAACTTTAGCGTTCTTGATGGATGGTGGATTGAAGGACACATAGAGGGATTCACCGGCTGGTCAATCGGGTCTGCCCCGGCTCAGATAGGACCTGAAAATAATATTAATAAAATAGATGCGAACGACCTCTACGAAAAACTCGAAAATATAATAATCCCAACCTATTATCAAAACCGTACGACATGGATAAGAATGATGCAGAATGCTATTGGTAAAAATGCTTACTATTTTAACAGCCACAGGATGATGCGCCGATATGTAACAGAAGCATATATACGATAAACTATGCACGTTATCCGCATAGTGTTTACCGAAATTCTCATAACCAAATCCTAAACTCAGAATAAATTGCAATGTTCCAATTAACAAAGTTCAAAATCCAAAAAATAGAATTATTGGTAATGGTAATATGGTTATTGTTATTCTCTTTTATGTGGTCATTGTAGGAATCGAGTCGCACTGACCGATGAGTTGTATCGCTCTACTGAAACTCCTCTGTTATTAGTGCTTGCGATTTGGAATTTAAACGTTTTAATATGGATTTGTCACGATATATTAATTCTCGTGAAGAATTCAGATTCTGACATCCAGAATTAGAGCCAAAGGGAATGAGTATGAGTATATTATCAAAAATTTTTCTCGGCTTTTTATCTCTTGTTTTTATAATCTCAGGCTGTAAGGATGGGGTATCTGAGAAAAAAGACGAGGTAACCACTATTGTCTTCAAGCATGGCAAAATTGCAGGTGAACCTCGGGCACTGCTTGACATCATAGCTGAATTTGAACAACAAAATCCTGATATTAAGGTTAAAGACGAACCACTGCCGGCCTCAACTGACGAGCAGCACCAGTTTTATGTCATAAACCTTGCAGGCAAAACAACAGACTTTGATGTCCTTAGTATGGACGTCATATGGGTCCCTGAATTTGCGAGGGCAGGCTGGCTTAAGGACGTAAGTTCAGCTCTGCCAGAAGAGCAGAGAATAGAATTTTTTAAAGGACCTATGGATGCGGTCACCTATAATGAAAAAGTCTATGCTATTCCCTGGTATATTGACGCAGGAGTACTTTATTACAGAAAAGACCTTTTAAACAAGTACGGTTTTTATCCACCTGAAACATGGGATGAACTTGTTACTATTTCCAGAACCATAACTTTAAAAGAAAAAGACCTCTACGGTTTTATCTGGCAGGGAAAACAATACGAAGGACTTGTGTGTAATGTTCTTGAATATTTCTGGAGTAATGGGGGAGATGTATTAAAGAATGGTAACGTTATTATTGAAAGCCCTGAAAACATTGAGGCACTTACATTCATGAAGAATTTAATTACGGCGTATAATGTTACTCCTGAACTGGTTTTGACATCCATAGAAGAGTCGACAAGACATATCTTTGGAAACGGCAAAGCCCTTTTTATGAGAAACTGGCCATATGCATGGAATGTCTTTAACAAAGAGGGCTCTCCAGTGAGAGGAAAGGTCGGAGTTTCGGTGTTACCGTTTTTTAAAGGACATAAGGCTGCTTCAACGCTCGGAGGGTGGCAGCTCGGTATAAATAAAATTTCAAAACATCCGGAAGCAGCAGAGAAATTTATAACGTACCTTACATCGCCTCCTGTTCAGAAGAAACTTGCCATTACCATCGGTTACAAGCCCACACGAAAATCCCTCTATAAAGATGAGGACCTTTTACGAGAACAACCGTTTATCGTGGGATTATACAATGTTTTTTTACATGCAAAACCTCGACCGGTCTCTCCTTATTATATGGCAATGACACAGGTAATGCAGCCTGAATTCAGCGCAGCAATTTCCGGGAAGAAAGCACCTGAACAGGCCCTGAGGACAATACAGAGGGGGTTTGAGAAAATACTAAAAGACCTTAATCCGTAACTGACAATTGAGAAATATACATTCATCGTAGTGTTTAATGCTCGTTTGTTATACATACATCGTAAAGTCTTTATATAAGATAATATGACTCTCAATGGTTAATACATTTGATTAACTTTTACCCGATACTTCTATTCATGTATCAAAAATCGAACTATGAACTTCAAATGAAAAACCGATTTTAAATTCCAATAACCAAACTCCAAACATCAAATAAATAATAAAAACCAATTTCCAATGATCAAAATGTTTATTATTTGTGATTTATCCGTCCTCCGCAGTGCCTGCCCCGCCACAGTAGCTGTGGCTACGACGGCCGGATGTACTGCTACGAAGGATGGATTTGTTATATGGTCTACGACTCGTAGAGAAATTGGCCTGCGGCTCGCAGAGAATTTGTAATTTATTTGTGATTTGGAATTTGATATTTTAGTATAAAAACCCGTTTCGCGTAACACATTTCGCATCACGAATGAGAAAAGGGGCTTTTTTGCGTCGAGAAAGCGGAATAAAATTTATCCTGCCTGCCCTGTCAGTTATAGGACTGGTCGCCATTTTTCCGGTGTTTTATGTCTTTTACCTGAGCCTCCATAAAAAAGTTTTAACTTTTAACATATCTGATTTCACAGGCATTGATAATTACGTATATCTTCTTACAGACAGCAGGTTCTGGAACGCTCTTAAGAACACTGCATATTTTACCGGTGTTTCTGTAAGCCTTGAGCTGCTCCTGGGACTCTCAATTGCGATACTTCTGAACAGGGCATTTAAAGGTAAAGGCTTTATGAGAGCAGTCGTACTGATTCCATGGGCTATTCCAACAGTAGTTTCAGCAAAGATGTGGGAATGGATTTACAATACAGATTTCGGAATTCTAAATTATATGCTCGGTATAAAAATTAACTGGCTCGGGAACACCACGTGGGCTATACATGCCGCTATTTTCATGGATGTCTGGAAGACTACCCCGTTTGTAGCGCTCATTTTGATAGCAGGACTTCAGGTTATCCCAAAAGACTTATACCATGCTGCACGAGTTGACGGTGCCGGAAGCTGGTACATATTCGGCACGATAACCCTTCCGCTCTTAATGCC
>DAOVVO010000067.1 GCA_030637135.1 Nitrospirota bacterium | reverse complement strand
TCTTCACCAAGGGTGTCACAGTAACGAAAACGGTCAGCCCCGTTTTCTTTGGCAGCCTGTGTAAATTCTATAAGTCTTTCAACGTCAGTTCTTGATGCATCCTCTGCATTCACCCCTATGGTTTCTACACCGAGGGATTTCGCGGTTTTTAGTGCGCTAACCATAGAATTAAGGATGTCATTCCATTTCTTGCTACCCTGGAATTTTCCCTGAATCATTATCTCGGAGGTTGAAATTGATATATTCAGGTGTTTTATGTCCGGGCAGTTTTTAAAAGCCAGCTCTATATCTCCTTTGACCGCTCTGCACCAGCCTTCAAGATGCATATTCTTGATAACGCCTTTCCGGGCAAGTTCGAGGTTGGCATTTATATAGTTTATCTCATGCCTTAGTGTAGGAAATCCAATCTCGCTTTGAAATATTCCCATATCGTCAAGGTAAATATTGAGTATAGTCTTTGCGAGCTTGCTCAACATTATGCGTGAGGTCTGCACGCCGTCTCTGTTTGTTACATCAATAAGATAAATAGTATTCATAGCCAGTTATTTAACCACATCTGAAAAGAGATTTGCAACTACGGGATTCATTCTGTTATTTCCATCTTTTGAAGAGTTTGTTACCTATTCCCGAGCTATCAAGTGTCTTCCCCACAACAAAATCTACCATATCATTTATAGTTTTCGGTTTGTGATAAAAGGCGGGCATAGGGGGGATGATTTTTACTCCGAGCCGCGCGAGCTTGAGCATATTTTCGAGGTGTATTGCATTAAAGGGCATTTCACGAGGCACCAGTGTGAGCATTCTCCCTTCTTTCAATGTGACGTCAGCTGCCCTGTCAATAAGATTACCGGCATAACCATGTGCAATTCCTGAAAGGGTTTTCATGGAACAGGGAATGACAAACATACCGTCTGTCAGAAGTGAACCACTAGCAACAGGCGCTGAGAGATTATCTTCACTGTAATATCTAACGTTCTTAGAAGAGAAATAATCCTGTATCTTTTTTTCTGTCTCAGAGTTTGTCTTGCCAGACCAGTTAATGCCTGTTTCAAACGTAATAATAGAGAACGATTGCTTTGAGACCACAAGATATATTCTGATTTCCCGTTTAATAAGCTCTTGAATAAGCCTTATGCCGTAAATTGACCCGCTTGCACCTGTGATTGCGACAATATATGTTTTCATTTTGTTATTGTAACATAGAGCGTGCAGACGGTATACGCAGAAGGCGTTTTATGTGACGGATGATTGTGCATAAACCGAAGCTTCCGGCGGTATGTCCACGTGGCAGAAACATGAATTATGCAATTTTGAAAAAACATCGTTATCTTAGTGTGAAAGCAGTGTTTGTCACTGGAGAAACTCTTTTTTCCCCTTATATGTCTTCCATCGGTTGTGAATCCAGAGATACTGTTCAGGATATTTCCGAATAATTGATTCCATATCGCGGTTTATGGCCTCGGTGAGGCGAAAGATTTCATCCTTTTTGCTTTTATATTCTTCGGGCCAGATCGGGTCACAAAGAAAGACTTCATAGTGGTACGTGCCCGGTTTTCTGCAGCAGGCAATTACAACAATTGGCCTTTTGTACGTGATAGCAAGTATCGCCGGAACAGGGGTAGTGGTTGCTGTGCGTCTAAAAAAATTAACGGATAGACCCTTCATTGTGCTCTGATCCGGCAGCATCCCTATGGATTTCCCCTGCTGGAGGGTTTTCCGGAGTACAAACAGAGCATTCTTTTTCGGAATAATAACCTGACCGCTTGCAGCACGGCTTGCATATATGAGTTTTTCCAGGTAATCGTTATTAAGCGGTCTAACAACAATGACAAAAGGAATTCCCGCAAATGAAGTAACGTGGGGAAGGAGCTCCCAGTTGCCGATATGAGGGGTTACAAAGATACATCCCCCTGATTTGTCATGTATTTTTTTCATCTTATGTAAAAAGTCATTCAGGTTTTCTGTCCTTGACATAATGCTGTTTACTGTATCCTTTTTTGCAACATGAACCCGGAGTTTTATAATCTCTAAAAATGTGAGAAAAAATGAACTGCAGCACTGGCGGGCAATACTTCTTATTTCCTGTTCGTTTTTTTCTCCCTGAAACGCATTTCGCAGGTTTTCAAGAGCTATAGTACGGCGTTTTGATACCAGAAAAAAGAGCAGGTCTCCGAGAGAATTGCTGAGTGCCGTGATACATTTTCGGGGAACAATACGTAAGATTAAGATAATTAAATAAACTGCTGAATACTCAAGAACCTTAATGAACGTGCCTTTTTTTCTGCGTTTTTTCCTCATCTGACTTCTGTTACCAAGGAACATGAATCAACAGCTCTTCCATAATGACTTAATAGAAAATAACGTTTTTCACAAGTCTGGCGTGAACTTGATATTTTCATGGCAGAGAATTTTTTTACGTAAACAATACGAACAGCTTTGAGGATAAATTGTGATTAGTAATGAGCAATGGATAGTTGTTTTTCTCTCATTACGCATCATGCATAAAAAATAAAAGTCTTCTTGAATAAAGAAATTGAGCTATCTGTAATTCACAAAATCCATATGAATCCCGAATTCTTTTTCCTGCAAAATTTTGATTAGTGATTGCAGATCATCTATATTCTTTCCTCTTATGCGAACCTGGTCCTTCTGTATTTCTGATTGGACCTTGAGCTTTGTATCTTTTATTGTTTTTACAATTTCTCTGGTTTTTTCAGTGGGAATTCCCTGTTGAAGCGTTAACACCTGCTTAACGGTTCCTGAGAGCGCAGGCTCAATTTTTCCGTACATGAGGGACTTCAGGGGAACGCGCCGTTTAACCAGTTTGCTTTTGAGTATATCAATGACACTTTTTAATTTGTATTCATCATCAGATACAATAAGAATCTCATTTTTATCCCGGTTTAATTCAATATTACTTTTACTGCCTTTGAAATCAAACCTTTGCCCGATTTCTTTCAGGGCCTGCTGAATGGCATTTACTACCTCCTGGATGTTTACAACACTTACTATATCAAAAGAGTGTTCAGGTGCCATAATTATTACCCCCTGCTTTCCGTTGGATTACTGAAAAGAATTTTAAGCCGTGAAATCCACAGCTTTTAAAAAATTTGTTGCATTTCTGTAATTTTTTGGTATTCTACTGCCTTTTAGCTTGGAATAGCGATATAATAATTATCAACCATAATATATGTCAAATGCTCCGTTATCGGATACATTGTATTAAATTAACTTAGGAAAGGGTGGTTTTTATGAAAAAACTCACACGGTATTTCTTTGAAGGACTGTTATTTTTGGTACCTGTTGTGGCAACAATCTATGTTGTTTATATTATTTTTATGAAAATAGACAGCCTCTTTAAATTTACGTTCCCGGGATTAGGCTTTCTGGTGACCATACTGACAATAATTGTTGTCGGCTTTGTTGCTTCGAACTTTTTAACCAGCAGGATTGTCCGTTTAGTTGACAGCATTTTTTCCCGTTTGCCCTTAATAAAGATGATTTACACATCAATAAAAGATTTGATAAATGCGTTTGTTGGTGACAAAAAGGGTTTCAATAAGCCGGTGCTGGTGACACTTTCTCAAAAGATGAATATTCAGGTTGTCGGGTTTCTAACCCGTGAGAGCCTGGAGCATTTAGGGCTCTCAGACCGCGTTGCGGTATATCTTCCCCAGTCCTATAACTTTGCCGGCAACCTTGTTGTTGTTCCCAGGGAACAGGTTACACCTCTCAATGTAGAAAGCGGTGATATTATGGCATTTATTCTATCCGGAGGGATTACTGTAAAGTGATAACATACTGAATTTGGCTGGATACAAGAACTCAATTGAATTATCGTTATGTATAAATTATACCTTGATTGTTTATAAAATATGACCAGGGTCTGGAATATTAAAAGTTTATATAAGGCCGTTAATTTTTTATATAGCATCACATCTGTCCAAAATAATTTAATTTGGACAGATGTGATTTAAACAGTAAACCCCGTTAGAAGCCCTTTGCCCTTCTAATGGGAAGGCTCCCATGGGGCATTAAACCCCATGTTCGCTTAAAAAGGAATTTATTATTATCCCCGCCGCAAGCAGAGGGGCTTTCTAACGGGGTAAACCTGCTGCTGTTCTAAAATGTTATGTATGAAAACGAAACCTTCTCAATCTCAATGCATTTGTCACTACAGTAATTGATGACATGCCCATTGCAGCAGCGGCAAACATCGGATTTAAAAGGATGCCAAAAAAGGGAAAAAGTATTCCTGCGGCAACAGGGATTAATATTGTGTTATAGGCAAATGCCCAGAAGAGGTTCTGTTTGATGTTTCTGAGCGTCGCCTTTGAAAGTGCAATAGAAGCTGCAACTCCCCAGAGGTTACCACTAATAAGGGTTATGTCAGATGCCTCCATTGCAACGTCGGTTCCTGTCCCGATGGCGATACCTATATCAGCCTGAGCAAGGGCAGGGGCATCATTGATGCCGTCACCGACCATGGCAGTTACTTTCCCTTCAGCCTGAAGTTTTTTGACCTCTTTTGCCTTGTCTTCCGGGAGAACCTCAGCGAACACCCTGTCTATCCCAACCTGTTGTGCGATCGCTTGAGCGGTCCTCTTATTGTCGCCTGTTATCATGGCGACTTCCATGCCGAGTTTATGTAAAGCTTTTATAGCATCAAGGGAATTCTCTTTAAGGGTGTCAGCAACTGCTACAATACCTATGATTTTTTTATCTACTGCTACATACATTGGTGTCTTGCCTTCGTTGGATAGCTGTTCAGCCTTTTCCGCAAGCTCTTTCACATCTATGGTTTCATCATTCATAAAATTGGTATTGCCGAGATGCACGGTCTTTTCAGTAATCTTTGCCTTAATACCATGACCGGGAACAGCCTGAAATTCGGCCGGGTCTTTGAGCTCAATGTTTTTTTCTCTGGCTTTTTTTAGAATGGCCTCTCCAAGTGGGTGCTCGGAACCCTTTTCTGCAGATGCTGAATAGAATAAGACATCATTTTCAGTAGCATTTAAAGGAATAACGTCTGTAACAAGAGGTTCTCCTTTAGTAATAGTGCCTGTTTTGTCAAAGATAATTGTATTTATCGTATGTGCTGTTTCAAGCGCCTCTCCACCCCGTATTAATATGCCGTTTTCTGCGCCTTTACCCGTGCCTACCATGATAGATGTCGGTGTTGCAAGTCCCAGGGCGCACGGGCATGCTATTATCAGCACTGCTATAAAGTTGAGCATTGCATAGGTAAAAGCGGGTGCAGGCCCAAAGAAAAGCCAGATGATAAATGTTAACGTGGCAATGCCTATAACAGCAGGGACAAATATTGAGGCAATCTTATCCGCAAGCCGTGCTATGGGAGGCTTGGAGCCCTGTGCTTCCTGCACCATATGTATAATCTGGGAAAGCATGGTGTCCCTCCCTACCTTTGTTGTCTCAAATTTAAATGAACCTGTTTTGTTTATGGTTGCCCCGATTACCTCATTCCCGATATTTTTTTCAACCGGAATGGATTCACCTGATATCATTGATTCATCAACTGATGAGTGGCCGTTTTTTACAATCCCATCCATGGGAATCTTTTCACCGGGCCTTACCAAAATAATGTCTCCTATTTCTACTTCTTCCACAGGGATATCAGATTCATGCCCGTCTCGTATGACCCTCGCTGTCTTTGCCTGTAAACCTATAAGTTTTTTTATTGCCTCTGATGTTTGTCCCTTTGCCCGTGCTTCAAGCAGTCTTCCAAGCAGGATGAGCACGATAATAGCTGCAGCTGTATCAAAGTACACCTCGGCAGCATATCCTCTGATTTCAAAGAGTGAAGGAGAAAATGTTGCAGTTACGCTGTATATATAAGCGGCTGAAGTTCCAACAGCTATGAGGGTATTCATATTGGTTGTTCTATGACGGGCAGCAGCTATGGCGCCTGTGTAAAACTGCCATCCGACCCAGAACTGAATCGGTGTCTGGATGATAAACTGAATCATGAAATTTATCTGCTTCGGAATCTTAATAATTGCAGAGAGGCCTATCTTTTCCCAGAATACAAGCATGAAAAGGGGCAGGACAAGTGCAGCGCCGAAAAGCAGTTTTCTCTTGAGACTCCTGTAGTCTCGTTCTCTTTCCCTTTTTTCTTTTTCAACGATGTCCTCGCCCTGTTCGACCTCTACAATTTCATAACCTATACTTTTAATGGCCTTTTTAAAATCTCTCATGCCAACCTGCGCAGGCATGTACTCGACAGTGGCTTTTTCTGTCGCAAGATTTACTGAGGCTGAAAAAACCCCGTTCAATGAAGATAGTGCCTTCTGCACCTTTTCCACGCATGAGGCACAGGTCATACCTTTTATAGGGATTGTTATTTTTGAAGCAGAGACCCCGTATCCAAGGTCCTTTACGGTTTTTATGAACTCTTCAACATTCCTCTCAGACGGGTTGAAAAAAACAGTGGCTTTTTCAGCCGCAAAGTTAACTGAAGCACGTTCAACCCCCTGCAGTTTCGAGAGCGCATCCTGTATCCTGGATGCACAGGATGCGCATGACATGCCTGTGACAGGCAGGTCTACTCTTCTGGCTTCAGGAGAAACTGCTTTTTGAGAGACATGTCTGAGAGATGCAATGGGCTGTTCTTTGCGTAAGAACTTTTCAGGGTCTTTGTCAAAGTCTTCTTTGCAGGATAAGGCACAAAAATAATAGGTCTTGCCACGGTATTCAGAGTTGCCAACAGCATCCTTTTCCTCAATATTCATCCCGCAGACAGGGTCTTTTACCATTTTTTGTTCCTCAGTTTTTCTTCTTTACCTGTTTGCAAAAAAGCACGGCAATCCACGATTTACTATAGAATTATATCAGAAAGAATGTGAAGAAAGGATGAAGCACATACATTTCCTTCGCTATCAATAACAATAGTAGAATAATAAGGTTAGGTCTTGAAATATAGGATGTTTAAGGAATTATGTAAGGTTCAGTTTACCCCGTTAGAGATTGTAAAAACTCTAACGGGGTAAACTTAAGGAGACTAATTAAGAAGATGAATATAATCACTAATAATTCAAAACCTCACACAATAACGCTCTCCTGCCTCAAACTCTATCACCTCATTTCTGACATCTGTTTTTGCATTTTTAATATCCTCTTGTGCATCGTTTTCATTTCTTCATCTGTTATCATGCCTTTATTCATTATCCAGGACATCCTGATCATCTCGGCGCTCATCTTCTTTATAATTTCAGACATCTTTTGCATTCTGCCCCTGGACTGTTCCCTGCTCATTATAGACATATTTCCTATCATGTCAGACATTTCACTCATCATGGTTGATATGTCCTGTGTTATACCCATCATGCTTCCCATCATCTTTTCGTGCTCCATCATATACATTTCGCCCATTATGTCTTTCTGTTCCATCACTCGTTCCTGATCCATCAT
>DAOVVO010000023.1 GCA_030637135.1 Nitrospirota bacterium | reverse complement strand
TTAAGTTGAAGGTTTAAGTTAAGAACCCATAAGATTCTAATAAGCGGTGATGTTAATCGGTAACGAAGCCCGCCCCGTACCGATACTGGTACAGGGCCCGTATCGTGAGGCGTCTAACGGTAACGTCAAAATATGAAAGAAGACATAAGAAGCACATGGTTAATTGTAATATAATCGAATTAGTTGACATCTATATATTGTTGTAAAATTAATTATCGGGCTCGGTTTATAAATTCTTTAGAATAAAAAAGGGATGAATGGAGAAATTGCAAATAAACGGAAGGGAAAACAATACAATTAAAAAAATACTATATATGTTTTACCAAAAATATGATGCCTCCACGTATTTATTTCCTTCTTTTATGTCTGGTTTTTTTAAGCAGTTTTTTATGTTTATGCTTACTCATTTTCTTTTTACGCCACTTTACAACACTCCCCATCTATTCACCTCCTTCTGCATAATTAAGTAGAGAGAAACGAGTAGAGAGCAGAGAGAAAAAAAGAAATTAAGACTTTACCCCGTTAGAAAGCCCCCACTGCTTGCGGCTGGGATAAAAATAAATTCCTTTTTAAGCGAACATGGGGTCTAATGCCCCATGTGAGCCTTCCCGTTAGAAAGGCAAAGGTCTTCTAACGGGGTTTACTATCTCTCTACGTGCTACGTGCTACTTTCTACTTTTTTACATTCACATGCCTGATGCATAAACGCCTCAAGTTCTATCTCGGAGCAGGTCCCTTCTGTTCCATCATAAGCAATATTAAGACACGGAATGCCCGTATCCTGCTTTAAACCCTTTAACAGTGCACTGACGATAGTACCGGGCATACAGCCAAAAGGCATGACATTAATTATACCTGAAGCACCAATTTTTACAAAGTCTATTGCCTTGCCTATACTTAAAATTGCCTCACCTTCAAAAGAATCGTGAAGGTATGGTGAAGCGTTCTTGATAATTTCTTTTGTTGAAGGTTCCTTGAGTGTCTTAAGATATCCTTTGAAAGGTTTTGAAAATTCGTGTTCTATCTTTTTCTGGAAAAACCGGGTCATTAATATCCTTACTATATCCTGTACATTCTTTTTGGAAAACAAGTTGTTTTTCCACTTGACCTGTGCCTTGCGCAAGGCCATCATATTTACATAATACATCCACTCTTCAAAAGGTGCGAGCCATACTTCACCACCAAGAGATTCTATTTTTCTGACAATATTTTCGTTCGAAAAAGCATTGTGTCTTACAAAAATCTCTCCGATAATGCCTATGAGCGGTTTCTTTTCATGTGCCTTAGGTATCATGGCAAAAGCACTTGGAATCTCTTTTAAAAGTTCATTAAAGGCGCCATTCTGGTTCTTAACCATTCTGCTGATTTCCAGGAGATACCCGTTATAGAGGTAATCTGCTTCACCTCTGTTGATTTCATATGGTCTGCTCTCATGAAGTGTTTTCATGAGGAGCTCTGTTGCGATTATTCCTTTCCATGCCTGCCTTGTGAATTCATCCCCGATGATTCCGAGCTCTTCATAAAGAGACGCATCTTGATTTGGTGAAAAAATCGGAATCTCCGGATATCCTATCCTGTCTAATACAAAGCGGTGAAGTATATTATACTGCCCAAAACGACAGGGCCCTGAACCTGAAGGCATAAAGAAAGCAACTCTCCGGGGATCAATACCATTTGATTGGATTTTCTTTACCATGTCTCCGGTTGTTAGGAGGCATGGATAGCATTCCTTTCCTGAAACAAAACGTCTTCCGGTTTTTACTGTCTCGATATCAGGGGCATCCATCACCTCAGCATCAACGCCACATGACTCAAAAGCCGCTGCAAGACCTAACGCATGATCCGACATCCTCGGTAAATAGACAACTCGTTTTTTCAGATGACTGGAAATAGGTATTGAGTTGGCCGGAGGCACAGTATGTTTATTCGTCAACTCATCATGAAAATCCCTGTACGGGGTGGACTTAGTTGAGACATCGGCACTCTTATCGCTGCCGCTGAGCCGTGCCTTTATGCTGTCCAGAAATGCCTCACATCTTGTGATTATCCCTGCGTCTGCACTATGCTCGTCAATCTCAATCTGCAGGAATGGTTTATCACCCATGGTCTTTTTGAAAAAACGGTGTATAAAAGAATCAGGACCACAGGAAAAATTTCCAATGTAAATTCCAAAAAGATTAGGATTTTTTCTTATTATTTCAGCCGCTTTTAAAATATTTTGCCCGGACCTCCAGTACATATTAGGCCAAGAACGCGCTATGTCAATATGTTCAATCGGTAAATAATCCATAGGGATGGAAAAAATTCCGAGGGTAGACAACTTTCGGGGAATCTCCAGATTGAGGCCAGGATCAAATGCGTTATATGAACGTCCAACAATAATAATTGTTTTTTCACTTAATGTTTCCAGTATTTCTCTGCCTCTGCGCTTTATTTTGAATATAAACTCGTGCTGTGCCTTTTCAGCTTTGACAAAGGCTTTTTCAAGTGCCTTCTTTGAAATGCGGAATGGTTTGAGTGCCCTGTGTATTTCTCCCAACAAATTTTTCGTCCCGAGTTCCAGGTTAATAACAGGACTGAGAATTTTTACTCCGTTATTTTTGAAGGCAAGCTTTGCAAAATAAGGGATGGTTTGTGCGTAAGGGCAGGCAAGACTGCGCATTGATTCCTCGCCATTGCTGAAATTAATAAAACTTGGTATAAGAATAGCATCGAGTTCTTTATCGAGCAAATCTTTTATATGACCATGTGCAACTTTATGAGGGAAACAACTCTCAGCAAGAATACTTTCTATACCATTTTTTATAATATTTCTATTCGTCTCAGCTGACAACTCTACCTTAAATCCAAGCTCACTCAAAAGCGTTATCCAGAAAGGGAAAAAATCATGGAAAAAGAATATTCTCGGCATGCCGATACGTAAAGGGGCCTTACCCTTATATGTCTCCTCGCACTTCAAGAGTGACTCTGTAAGGATGCTTTGACGTTCAGAAAAAAGATCAGGGAAAGAAGATGAAGAACTGTATTTTTTTCTGCGTTTAACATCATATTTTTCACATCTGCTTCCGTAATAAAGAGATTCTTTTTCCCCATGGACCTTAACTTTATTTATTTCGCACATATTGTCACACCCTTTGCATTCAAAAGACCTGAGTTCATAGCTTCTTTTTGAAAGGTCAAAACCCTTAAAAGTGGTGCTACACTGACCTGATGAATCTGCATCGTGTGGTTTTATGCCTGTGTTCTGCACTCCGTAAAGAGAAGATGTCTGAAAGGAGCTTTTCATACTGCATTCTGTACTCTGGCTCTTCATATGCCTCATTACAATAATTGCCATACCAACAGCACCGGTTACATCATGGTGGGGAGGAACAATGATTTTCTTGTTAAGATAGGATTCAAATGCAGAAACAACAGCCTTATTAAAGGCTACCCCCCCCTGAAAAAATATTTTATCGCCTATTGGTTTTTCTCCAACTACCCTGTTAATATAATTCTGTACTATTGAATATGAGAGCCCTGCGATAAGATCCTCTTTTGGAGCACCACGCTGGAGTCGTGCCAGGAGTGAATTTTCCATGAATACAGTACATCTCTCCCCTAAAGATGAAGGACACCGTGAACGGAAAGCCAAATCGCTGAATTCTCCTTTTATTGATATATCAAGTTTTTCTGCCTGCTCTTCCAAAAAAGAGCCTGTTCCAGCAGCGCATGCCTTGTTCATCTCAAAATCGACAATGATTCCATCCTTTAACGAAATATATTTTGAGTCCTGCCCTCCAATTTCAAAAATTGTATCAACTTCTGGGTCTATCTCTACCGCAGCCTGTGCCTGCGCCGTTATCTCATTTTTAACTATGTCTGCTCCCACAAAGTCGGCTATCATATATCTTCCGGAGCCGGTAGTCCCTACACCGAAAATATGTATGTTGTCTCCGATTTCGCGTCCTATCTCACCAAGCCCTTGTTTTACTGCCTCAATAGGTCTACCGGCTGTCATAAGATAGCTTTTTGCAAGGAGTCTGCCTTTTTCATCGATAACAGCAAGGTTTGTGCTTATTGACCCGATATCTATGCCAAGGAAAGCTTGTATCGGTGTGTTTCTCTCTTGAGGCTGCACACCATGAATTTCTTTATTCATTACACCTTTTTTTAAACTGTGCATCTGAAATATATCATCATGGTTAGCAGAAGGTTTCGAAACCTCATTACATACCGCGTGATTGTGGACTTTCAATGGCTCAAAGCCCTTTTCATCATTTTTCCAGGATGAAAGGAAATCACGGAGATCCTCTATGTCATACCTATTTTCAATCCCCTGCTCTAATGCTATCAGGGCAGCACCTATAGCAGGCATTAATGCAAAGTGCTCAGGGATCAACAGGGAATCAAGCTCAAAAACCTCTTTAAATGCCCTTACAACTCCCTTATTTGCTGCAACACCTCCCTGGAAACTTATCGGTACCGGAAGCGTCATGTTTTTGCAGATGCTCCCTTTAAAATTCCTCGCAACTGCAAAACAAAGACCCGTAACAATATCTTCTAATGGTGTAGCTATTTGCTGAAGATGAATCATATCTGATTTCGCAAAGACACTGCACCGTCCGGCAATACGGGGGGGTTTTTTTGATTCTAAAGCAACGCTACTGAACTCTTCAATACTGAGTCTGAGCCTCTCAGCCTGCTGGTCAAGAAAAGAACCTGTTCCCGCAGCGCACACTGAATTCATAGAAAATTCCTTTACCTTGCCGTTTTCAAGTAAAATAAGTTTTGAATCCTCACCGCCCATTTCGATGATAGTCCTGAAATCAGGATAGAGGGTTTTTGTTGAGTAGCTCTGTGCAACCACTTCATTTACAGACTGTACATTCAATGCCTTGGCAATAAGTCTCCCTCCGGAACCCGTAATACTGATTGAAGCAGGGTACTGTATGTCACGCAGGAGTTCATAAGCAACTGTCATAGGTTTACCTTTATGACGAACATACGAGGTTTTTAAAATATGCCCTTTCGTATCTAAAATCGCAATTTTAACGCTGACTGAACCGGCATCAAGCCCAATGAATTTATCCATAACCGTTCCCACCCTACTTTTTTAAAAGTTTTCCTAACTTGTGCTCAACTGATTCAACTTTCTTATCAATCCTGTTAGACTTACCCTTCCTGTCATCAATGGATATCGTTGTTATTATCCGGCTTTCAGTGTTCAGGATTGCATCATGACATTTTTTAATCAATTTCATTATGTCACTCCAGCTCCCTTCGACAACCGTACCCATAGGGTTTATCTTATAAGGCATGCCACTTGCATCCACTATTTTTAATATCCGAGCGACATGTGAACTAATACTGTTCCCAGCACCTAACGGAACAATGCTGAATTCTGCAAGCATTTTCCACCCCTTTTTTTAATGCAATTCTTCAAACAAAGAATTATGTATAAGAGTTTAAGGGAGAAAAAATCCAAATTCTGTATACATTATACAGAATATTTGTGAATCTTTTAACTCAAAATGTATTACTCATAAACCATCGCGGGTTTTTCGAACACTCCCTCAACGCTGGTTATCGTCCATGTATGTGGTGATTTTTCAAAAAAGAGTTTTATTGTTTCTGCCCTTGCTGCATTTCCTATAATATATCCTCTCTCTTCACTGTCAGATGCAATAACCCTCACAGACAACACAGCCTCAGCGGTATTTTCTGCGGTA
The DNA here is from genome assembly GCA_030637135.1 of Nitrospirota bacterium. Taxonomy (GTDB): domain Bacteria; phylum Nitrospirota; class Thermodesulfovibrionia; order UBA6902; family BMS3Bbin08; genus DAOVVO01. The sequence goes on along the minus strand of DAOVVO010000023.1, from coordinate 8,422 downwards.
GATATTTTTACTATATTTTTTTCTATCTCTATATCACTAAGACGCCTGAAAACGTTTGACGTTATTTCCTTTATTTGAATGTATCCGTTGTTATAGTTATCCCTATAATTATATGATATGAATCCCATTAGTTTATCACTATCTTCTGAAAGAACTGCTTCCTGGCTTTTACGAATAATCTTTATTATCCGTTTCTCATCATTCGGATATATTATATAAATTACACCTACGCATAAGAATAATATACCCAGAAAGACAGAAAGTTTACGTAATGTCACTGAGACCCATAACGAAAGCGCTGTTCTTTACCATATGTCTCTTTTACGGTATCCAGAAACAAGGGACGTTACATGCCCCTGTGATGATTTTATAAAGGTTTCCGCAAAATTGGAAGTTTTTTCTGAATAGAGATAATGAGGCATCAATAACTCAAAAAAATTAATAAGCACGGTATGCATGGTTACATATGGTATTTGATTATTCACCTTATTCGCCTCTTTTTTTGTTTTCAATCAAAACCCGCGGGTAATGGCTATTCTCCTTTCTTTGATTCTGATCTTTGAGCAATAATTTTTTGAACAAGGTGAGAAGGGACTTCTTCATAATGAGAAAACTCCATTGTGTAAATACTTCTACCGCTCGTTATTGAATTAAGCTGGTTTGCATAGATGAGCATTTCTGCCATTGGCACGAGCGCCAGGATTTTCTGCCTGTTACCTGACTGGGGCTCGACACCCTGTACTTTTCCGCGTTTTCCGTTAAGGTCACCTATAACGTTGCCCAGGAACTCATCCGGAGTAATAACTTCAACCTTAACAATGGGCTCCAGAAGGACAAGCGCTGCATTCTGTGTAGCTTTCTTTATTGCCATAGAGCCCGCTATTTTAAATGCCATTTCTGATGAATCAACCGAGTGATATGAACCGTCGTACACTGTTGCCTTCAGGTCAACTACCGGATAACCAGCAAGAATCCCGTGCTGTATTGCTTCAACGATTCCTTTTTCGACTGCAGGGATGTATTGTCTGGGAATAACGCCACCAACTATTTTATTAACAAACTCAAACCCGGAACCCCTGGGCAGAGGGTTTATTTCTATCCAGCAATCACCATACTGGCCGCGTCCACCTGACTGTTTCTTGTATTTGCCCTGTGACTTCGCAGACTTTTTTATTGTTTCTTTGTAGGGAATTTTTGGGGTTTTCAAGAGAACATCAACACCGAACTTTCTTTTTAATTTCTCAAGTGTGACTTCAAGATGCATCTGCCCCATACCGGATAAAATCATGTCCTTAGTCTCGACGTCCCGATGAAATTTCAGTGTTGGGTCCTCTTCAAGGATTCTTTGAATACCCATACTTACCTTCTCTTCATCACCCCTGCTTTTTGGAGCAATAGCATAAGAAATCATCGGGTCTGAAAAATGTATAGGTTCAAAAAGCATGGGATTTGCTATCTCAGTAATGGTATCGCCTGTCTGAACACTTTTGAGTTTAGCGGCTGCAGCAATTTCACCTGGACCTACTTTTTGAACAGGAACTTGTTTTTTCCCTTCTAAATAGAAAATATTTCCCAATTTTTCTTTGCTTTTACGGGTTGAATTCAACACGGATGAGTCGGCCTTGAGCACACCTGAAAATACTCTAAATATAGTAAGTTTTCCGGCAAACGGATCAGTAATGGTTTTAAATACCTGTGCTGAAAGAGGTTCAGACTCTGAAGGGCTTCTTTCCACCGTCTCTCCGTTTTGAGGATTTTGACCTCTTATAGGCGTAATATGTGCCTTGTCCACAGGCGACGGCAGGCAAAGAGATACCATATCAAGAAGCTGGTGAACACCCATGTTTTTAAGTGCGGCACCACATACAAGCGGAATAAACTTTCGTGTAATAGAGCCTTCCCGTATCCCGTTTTTTATCTCCTCATCGGTTAGTTCGCCACCCTCAAGATATTTTTCGAGAAGTGAATCATCTGATTCCGCTATTTTTTCAACTAATTTTTTTCGGTAACCTTCAGCACTGGATCGCAATTCTTCCGGAATCTCTTCTTCTTTGGGAGAGTTATTACTGAATTTTATAGCTTTCATATTGATAACATCTATAAGTCCGGTAAAATTCTCTCCTGAACCTATCGGGATATTGAGAGGGATTACCGAAGATTCAAACGCTTTTTCACTCTCTCCAAGTGCCCTGTCAAAATTAGCGTTTTCCCTGTCCATTTTATTAACAAATACTATCCTTGGAATCTCATATTTACAGGCATACTGCCAAATTTTTTCGGTTTCAGCCTTAACCCCTGACAAGGCACTTATAAGAACCACAGCACCGTCTGCAATACTTAAACAGCCCTGAGTATCTTCTAAAAAGCTAATATATCCGGGGGTATCGATTATGTTAACCCTGTGGTCATTCCATTCACAAAAGGCAATAGCAGACGATATGGAAATCTTGCGTTCAATTTCTTCTGGCTCATAATCAGTTACTGTGTTGCCGCTCTCAATCCTGCCGAGCCTGTCCGTAGCTTTTGCATCAAAAAGCATGGCTTCAACGAGCGTAGTTTTACCCGCACCACCATGAGCTATTAACGCAATATTCCTGATTTTTTCAACATTAAAATTAACCATTCAATCCCCCTCTATATAAATTGTACATCCAAAGTCTGATTGTAAAATGAGAATTTTTTTCAATAACATTATATTTTTTTCATAGTATATGACTTTTGATACGTTGATTCTTTATTTTTTTATTGAAGAATCTCTTCAATGATCGGTTTATATTCTACTTTTGTTTCCGCCTTTTTACTCCACGCCTTTACTACAACAAAACTGATGAAAAGAACACAAAATCCTACGATAAAAGATACAATATCTGAACTTATTGTTTTGAAATACTTCTCGCCTATATTTTTACCAATAATGATTCCTATAATAAAAACCACTAACGGAATTCCGTAAACAAAGAACGTTCCTTTAAGATAAGTTTGCGGTTTTATAGATACTTTGACTGTTTGCCCTATTTGTGCCTGTACTGAATTGATAGCCTCTATTTCCATCCCGTCATCTGACGTTTCACATACCCCGCGTGCTGCACAACCCTCGCATGCACCTCTTTTCTGTACAGCAACTTTTGCCATGTCACCATCTATTTTTGTTACTATTCCTGTTTCTTCAATCATAATCTTACTAAATGGGTATAAGTATTCAAGGGTACGAGTGAAAAAATTATAAAAAAGATTAATTACAGCTCTTGTATCTCGAAATGAGTCTGAGTTTAGTCAACTCGACCGAAGTCGGTATAACTCGATTCCGAGAGTCGCTCAGACCCTGGCTCCTGAAAAGTGACGTTGCCCCACAGGGGCTTTACGTCCTTGACCCCTCTACTCTCGTCGTAGACGAGTCGTAGACTTGAACCCTGTAATATCATCCTCTCAATAATTTATATTCAATACTGTCTACGAGAGCTTGCCATGAAGCCTCGATTATATTTTCAGACACCCCAACTGTTCCCCATTTATGACTATCATCACCTGATTCAACTAAAACCCTCACTTTTGCAGAAGTACCCTTTCCAGCAGCCAGCACCCTCACTTTGTAGTCTATAAGTTTAACTTGTTTTAGCTGGGGATAGAAACCCTCAAGTGCCTTTCTAAGGGCATTATCGAGCGCATTTACTGGTCCGTTACCTGTTGCAGCAGTATGTTCTAATTTTCTTTCAACTTTGAGCATAATAGTTGCTTCACTGAGGGGAACTTCACCCTCTTTCCTCTTTTCAATAATAACCCTGAAGCCTATCAGGTCAAAAAATTTTCTGTGAAGCCGGAAGGTCTTTTTGATCAAAAGCTCAAAAGATGCCTCAGCTCCTTCAAACTGAAATCCCTGATTTTCGAGTTCTTTCATCTCTTTCACTATCTGTGTTACTTTGGGGGAATCAGGGTCAACCTTAAGGTTGAACTCTTTAATTTTCCTGATAATGTTACTTTTACCGCTGAGATCAGATATGAGGACCCTCTGATAATTTCCGACAAGCTCAGGTTTTATATGTTCATATGTCTCAGGATGTCTCTGTACAGCACTGACATGAATGCCGCCTTTGTGCGCAAAAGCGCTTTCACCAACAAACGGTTGTCTTTTGAAATGTCTCATATTGGCAATCTCTGTGACAAATCGTGACACCTCTTTTAATTTGCTTAATTGTTCATTGCTTATACAGTCATACTTAAGTTTTAACTTTAAGTTTGGAATTACTGATATCAGGTTTGCATTGCCACATCTTTCACCCAATCCATTTATTGTTCCCTGAATCTGAGATGCTCCAAGCTCTACTGCCACAAGAGAATTAGCAATAGCGCACTCAGAATCATTATGAGCATGGATAGCTATAGGAACCCTGAATTTACCCATAATGTTCTTTAAAATGTTCGATACATGTTGAGGCAGGGTACCACCATTTGAATCGCAGAGCACCAGACAGTCAGCCCCACCAGAAACTGCTGCCTCCAAGGTCTTGAGAGAATATTCAGGGTTTACCTTATAACCATCAAAAAAATGTTCAGCATCAAAGAAAACTTTCGAAACTCTTTTTTTTAGATACGCAATAGAATTATTGATCAAATCGATATTAGCTGTCAGTGAAATCCTTAATGCCTCTTTTACATGGAAGTCCCATGACTTGCCGACTATGGTAACTACAGGGGTTCCTGCCTCTAACAGTGTTTTTATATTAGGATCGTTATTGACTTTACGTTTTGCATGGTGTGTTGAACCAAATGCAACTAACGTGGAGTTTTTTAACCTGAGTTTTCGTGCTTTTTTAAAAAATTCGGAATCTTTTGGATTGGCCCCCGGCCATCCACCCTCGATATAATGAATACCAAGTTCATCAAGCTTTTCAGCGATTCTCAGTTTATCCTCAACAGAAAATGAAATATCCTCAGACTGAGCACCATCTCTTAGAGTTGTATCATATATTTCTATTCTGTGCATGGGATATTAATTTAACACATTAATATATCAATTTTATAATATTTTTAAATATTTTCAAGATTAAAAGCCTTATGTAACGCTCTTACCGCAGTTTCTGTATGTTTAACATCAATAACACATGAAATTTTAATCTCAGACGTACTAATCATCATTATATTAACGCCATGTTTGGCAAGGGTGTCGAACATTGAAGCGGCAACTCCAAAGTGAGAAACCATCCCAACGCCGACAATAGAGATCTTTGCAAGGTCACGGTTCATGTTAACACCTTTTGCACCGAGCTTATCAGATACTTTCCTGGTTATCTCAAATGCCTTTTTGCAGTCTGCCCTTGAAACGGTAAAGGAAATGTCTGTTGCCTTGGTATCGCTACTTATATTCTGAACAATCATATCAATAATAATATTTTCGTCAGCAATTGCATTAAAAAGATTCGCTGCAATTCCCGGCGTATCAGCTACTCCCATAATAGTTATTCTTGCCTGGTTCTTATCGGCTGCGACTCCTGAGACAACGATTTTTTCCATATCTTTATCCTCCTTTATAACGAGGGTTCCCGGAGTTTTGTTAAAGCTTGAACGAACTACAAGAGGCACATTGTATTTTTTTGCGAATTCCACTGAACGCCCATGAAGAACTTTAGCTCCTAAACTTGCCATCTCAAGCATTTCATCATAGGAAATTTTTTCCATCTTTTTTGCTTTCTTGAATATCTTAGGGTCAGTTGTGTAAACCCCTTCTACGTCTGTATATATTTCACAGAGATCTGCTTTAAGTGCAGCAGCTATTGCAACAGCGGTTATGTCAGAACCGCCTCTACCGAGCGTTGTGACATCGGAAAACTCATTGATACCCTGAAAGCCTGCTACAACAGGAATTTTATCTTCTTGGATAGCTCTCACCAGTCTGTCAGCGTCGACACGCTCAATCATTGCCTTTGTATGTGTGCTGTCAGTTATAATACCAACCTGTCTGCCCGTAAAACTCATTGCTTTAAATCCGAGCCTCTGGATAGCCATGGCAGTAAGGGCACTGGTTATGCGTTCACCTGACGAAAGGAGGAGGTCCATTTCTCTTTCATCAGGTGTGTCTGTTATTTTGCTGGAAAGTTTTGTCAGTTTATCAGTCTCACCTGCCATAGCAGAAACAACGACAATGACTTTATTGCCTTGCTTTACTGTTGAAACAACCCTTTCAGCAACTTCTTTGATACGATTCGCATTTGCAACAGACGTACCGCCGTATTTTTGAACTAGTAACGCCACTTTATATCACCTTTTCTAACATTCACGGCTTATCAACCCATTCGACTGTCCCCGACTTAACCCTTCGACTTAGCTCAGGGCAAGCAGTCGTGGTTTGCTCAGGGTTGGACATTCGGCTGAGCTCAGTCGAAGCCATACTGAGCGGCACCTTTATTACCCCTTCCATAAAAGGTAGGGGTTGAATGCCGGTCGAATGTATCAAAGGACTGTATACTCATGTGCTATACCCAAATTTTGATATAAAGTGAACATATATTATTAAACAATACCCTGATAGCATAGGAATTTATGTGATATAAATCACAGGGTATTTTTAGAAAAAGTATCTTTAAGAAGAGAAGAAGAGTGTGTTACGAGGAAACAGCGTGATTCTTTTGTTACGGTCTGAAGTATAATAATTGTGATTTAAGTAGATAAAAAAGGTATGGCATTATCACATCCAATGTTTATGAATATTACGTGTGCATTATATGTTTTTCATCTTACCATATAAGAATTGAATTAAATATACGAGTGCTACAATCACAACGATAATAGTAATTATGAGCCATGATCCCTTTTCAAAAAATGTAATAAATAACCACTTTGTAAACCACTGAAACCAGTCTTTGGATCCCACAGGATAAAGGTTTTTTACCGTGCCCGGCTTCAGAAGAAACGGTTTAATTGAGTGTAGACTTACTGCGTTAAGGGTCTGACCCTCAGAAATCGTTGAAGTGGTAACCCCGATTACCTTTCCATCCATATTTAATAATGGACCGTCACTACTGGTGTGAAAAAATGATACCGGAATATTGGTCTGAATATATTCCAATGACTCTCCAATGTTATGTATATCACTAACTAAGCCCTCCAAAACGGTTTTTTTTAGACCAAAGGGTCTGCCAACAGCAACAACCTTCTCACCATCCTTTATTTTATACTCAAAATCAAATTCAAGATGACTCTCTTTTCTGGCTCTGACTCGTATGAGTGCAAGGTCAAGACCCTCGTCAATGTTGAGAATAGAAACATTATTGTAATAGTTTGATTCGCTCAATACTTTTGCTGAAAATGCATCCTTAATAACAAGAGCATTCGTCATGATTCTTCCTTCTCCGTCAATGAAAAAGCCGCTGCCTGTTCTACTTTCTGCACCGGTATTATCATAAGTAACAATTAACACTATACCGGGGCTCGCATTTTCCACAATATCAGTAACAGAAGCGCTATATGAAGTATGTGTTGAAACAAGTGACCATAAAACCATTACAGCGATTACAATAAAGATAGAAAAAGCACGTTTAGTCGAGTTCATTGAGTTGTTTCCGAACTGTTTTTATTACAGACTCAGGAGACTGCCTTAAAACATGGAACATTGTATCGTGAATTCTTGCGGAAAACAAGAGATAAAGAAACGCTGGTCATCCCTTTAGTTTCTTATTAATCAAATTAGCCATTTCTTTTAATTCATTATTTGTGAACTTGATGGGCACCTTTGATTTTTTATCTTCAATCAATCTAGAGACTTTTTCAATCAAGGCAGGCATCTCGTCTGCTGAAAGCTTGAGTTTTCTCGTTGTTTTTTCTTTGCCGGTTTTCCGATACACAAATTCCAGTAATTCCTCCAGGTCATCCAGAGTAAGCTTTAACTTGAAAGATTGAAGAGCAGGTGTTCCTATACAGATACATTTATCCGATTCAGAAAAAGTAAACACCCATGAATCTATTGCTTTTATAATGTCTCCTTCAACATTTGAATTAAGAGGCTTATCTGGCATTTCAACCGTTGTTGTTCCCGTATCTCTTTCCTCGTTTTCCGTGAGCCAAGATTCGTCAAGGTGATGGCCACACATACATGTATCTAATGGTTCATTACTTTGACGGCCACATGACAGACATGTCCATGACATATATAGTTACCTCCTCAATCCTATTGAAGTATGAAATATATAATACAGCCATAAACATTGTGAATTGATTAAACAAGTTAATCTATTTCCATTATTTGTGAGTTTTTAAGTTCTAATAATCTTTTATTATTACCATTGTCATCTATTTTCTGATTTTCCGTATGCTCCGAATCCGTGTCCTCAAGACGGTCTAAAATCTTGAGATGATTCTCAATGAGTTGTCGAACCTCTTCTTTAAAATGTTTTCTTACTCCTTTGAGGTCTGCTATTTCTTCCTGCATCCT
>DAOVVO010000117.1 GCA_030637135.1 Nitrospirota bacterium | reverse complement strand
TTGCATGGCAATAGGTCAATAAGATGCAAAGTGAGAAATACTACTAGTATAAGCGGTCTATGAGAGTTTTTATAGAGGCAGGATTATTGGGTAATCTTCTGGATTAATGCACGTTCGATTTCCTGTGGAGAGAGACCATCTTTATGAGCTATTTCTTTAAGGATTTTTATATAGCCTCTGACTTTTTTATATCCCTCTCTCTGTGCTTTTTCAATAATATCCCAGTTTCGGGTATTTAAAAAGTCTTTATAAGCAGTTACGAAATTCTGAAGAATAACTTTTCTGAAACCACCTAAATGGGCTACATAAAAACTGAGAGATCCTGCTTTTTTCTCGCTTATTATATGGTTAAGCATACCCTCTCTGCATGTATCGGAAAGAATATCTTTAAGTCCCCTTAAGAATAGTTCTGCTCTGCTGTATGGGAGGTTAACTAACAGTTCTTTCCACCATTGTCCGAGTAATTTTCTCTGAGATGCCTCTCCAAGTTCATGATAAATATACGTGTCAAGCTCTTTTTGAGCGATATCGGACAAACGATGTTCGAGCGTCTCGGACAACTTTTTATATTTATTTTTAGGAATGCCGTATTCTGAAAATGCACTGGATAAAGCGGTACGATATTTATTTGATTTTAGTTCTTCATATTTCTCCATGATAAAAAATTTCATTGTTTCATACCGTGCAATAATTGTATTACCCTGAAGCATGGCCGGGGCAGTTGAAAGATCACGTGCAATTTCCTTACCGACAACATGTATGCTGTACTTTCCGCTTTTCCGCTTTTTTAAAATATTTGCAAAGAGAAAGGAGGGTTTGAGATGATCTCCATAACCAGCACCATAGAGAAAGCCTTTGTTCATAAGTATTGAATTTATATCTCTTACATTAAAAGGGTGATATTTTTTATTATTAATTTCTATTTTCTGAAAATGAAGACCAGAAAGTTTTTCCCATAACTTTTCCCTCTTTCCAATCCACGTTACTATTTTATCATGGTTGATTTTTTCCCCTGGATTTATGCCCTCTTCAAATTTATAGAGATCTCTTAACCTGAGGAGGAGACCGCAGGGTGAATAAATACCCCAGTATATTGCATCTGAAATATTACAGTTATACTTAACCTGTGAAGCAATAGAATTGATGTCCAGCATAGTTAGCCTTTAATAAGAAATTTCCTGATATCTCCTACGCGCAGGGTGATATTGTTGCTGTCGAGATATTCAAGAAAGGGCAGGGCGTACTTTCTCGAGGTCTTTAATATATCCCGAAATTCTCCTACGGTCATCTCGGGTTTTTTAGTAAAGAATGATTTCAGTTCTTTTATCATTTTTGTGTAACTGGTTGTCGGAAGGTAGAGAGAATCATTTATCCTTACAACTTTACCTTCAGAAGCCATTATTTTTAAAAGTTCATCAAGTTCTTTTTTGTTGATTAAAAGTGCCTGTACAAGTTCTTCCTTTACAGGTGGCTGAAATGCAGAGTCCTCAAGGGTTTTCAGTATTTTTTCTTTTAAAAGTCTATTATCCTCGCTCAGAGAAATATGAAAACTTTTTAATCTGAGAGTTTCTTTTTCGATTATTATCTCTTGAACGGCAGAGAGAAGATTTTCAAAAAGCCTCTGGTCAAGCTGTTTAAAAATAACCCGGAGGTCTTCTTTGAGCATCCCCGATTTTAAGGGATTATCTTTATGGAATGCTTTAACAGTGGACAACGCCCTCCGGGAGAATGTATCAAAAGCTTCTTTATGCAGGAGTATATTGTCAAATTGAACTATTTTATGTTCAGTTTGTAGTGTTTTTATTGCACTATTGATCTCTGGCAGTTCTGCCTTAATCCATCCTTCAAGATGCGGAAGGGTTATGCCGATCATACCCGTGTGATGGGTTTTCATCAATAACTTTTCTTTGAGGCTTCCTTTTTCAAAAATCTTTAAGTCCTCTACGAATCTAATAGTACCAGCAGACCCCTCTTTTCTTTTCCTCCGGTGCGGTTCCGGGTCAAGGATTTCACCACCGCCGATTGTCAGCAAGGGAGAAAATCTTCTGATGATATACCTGTCTCCTGCCATAAGAGTAACTGCTCCTTGAAACCTGAGTTGACAATAAGCACTATCTCCCGGTTTTAGCTCCTCTTTATCGTAGAGAATTATTCTCGCTATTAGTTCTGAGGTACCGCTATGAAAATGTACAAGGCTCCTGTTTTTAAGTTTGGAGAATGAAATGTCTTTTAAGAGCTCTATTGTGGCATCAGTTGAAGATGTTGGTTTTATTTTTCCAGGTATTGTTAAAACGTCTCCTCTTTGGATATCTTCTTTCTCTATTCCTTGCAAATTTATAGCGACTCTCTGTCCTGCAAACGCTGTTTTTAAGAGTTTTCCATGGCTGTGGAGCCCTCTCACCTTTGTTTTTAAATCTTTTGGAAGGACTTGCAGGGGGGAGTCTAACGATATACTTCCGGAAATTGCGGTACCTGTGACAACTGTTCCAAATCCTTTCAAGGTGAAAACCCTGTCCACAGGAAGTCTGAATATTCCTTTTGCCGGTTTAGGTTTAACACTCAAGGAAACCTCTCTTATTTTTTCCCTTACCAGTTCTAAATTGTCCTTGTTTTTTGAAGAAAACGGGATGATTTCTGCGCCTTCAAGAAAAGTTCCTTTTACAAATTTTTTGATATCATCTGTGATGAGCTCAAGCCAGTCTTGTTCAACAAGGTCTGTCTTTGTTAAAACAATAATGCCTTTGTTAATCTTAAGGAGGTTACAGATAGCAAGATGTTCTTTGCTTTGCGGCATAATTCCCTCATCAGCGGCAATAACTAAGAGCACAATATCTATGCCGCCGGCACCCGCGAGCATGTTTTTTACCAGCTTCTCATGTCCTGGTACGTCAACTATGCCTATCCTGAGACCATCTGGGCCTGCCTCGCTGCAAGGCGGGTAGTTCAGATATGCAAAGCCTAAGTCAATAGTTATACCTCGCTCTTTTTCCTCTCTGAGTCTGTCAGGGTCAATCCCTGTAAGGGCGTGCACGAGGGTGCTTTTCCCGTGGTCAATATGTCCTGCTGTACCGAGAATTACGTAACGCATAAAAATATCAAAGATTAACCCATTCGACTGCCCTCAGGGTTAATACTGAGCGGCACCTGTATTTTTCCTGCCCTAAAGGGTAGGGTTTGTGTTACGCCAAACGTATTAAAAGGGGGAAACCGCCTGAATGTTTATTGTTAATTGAGTATAAAAAATCGAAATTGTTTAATTTTACATATTTAGGGTCTTAGCGTAATCGAATGGGTCATTTTTACATTATCCCTTCCCCTCTATGTTAAAGACTTCCTATATTTATCCCCTCTTTTGGTAAAGAGGGGCTTGCCCCGTTAGATAGAAAAGTTTATCTAACGGGGTGAAGGGAGATTTTTTAAATTACAATTGATTCCATATCTTTTTTCAACTCCCCCCTTACCCCCTCGGAATCGAGTCGTACCGACCTTTTCTAAAGGAGGGGTTAAC
>DAOVVO010000047.1 GCA_030637135.1 Nitrospirota bacterium | reverse complement strand
TTCTTTAATTTTATATTTTCCTCTCACTTTGTGTATCTCCTAATAAACATCAATTTTCACCTAATTCTTTTATATTCGCATGGATTAATATTAATATATCTAATTTGAAAGCATTGACGCAATACCGCTTTACCTCATTATCGATTACTATTTGAAATCTTGTATTTTGAGGCAAAATCACAAAACAACATTACAGGAAGAAGTCATCAGTGAAGGCTTTACTGAAAATCATTCATTTTAAGAATGGAAAAAATCAAACCTCTGCATTTTCCCCTACTCTATTCCTCTCTTTTCTGTTAAAATTTTGTACAGCCAAAACGGCATAAAACAAAGTCATTAATAAACAACTGTTTATAATAAAAAATATGCAAAACAAAAAATTCATGCAAAGGGCATTAACCCTCGCTGCAAGAGGAAAAGGAAGGACAAGTCCTAACCCCATGGTAGGGGCAGTTCTTGTGAAAGGGAACAGGATAATCGCAGAAGGCTACCACAGAAAAGCAGGAACCCCTCATGCAGAAGTCATTACATTAAAAAAAGCAGGCGCAAAGGCTCAAGGCGCTACGCTCTTTGTAAATCTTGAACCCTGCTGTCACACAGAGAAAAAGACCCCGCCGTGCACAAAATCAATCATTACTGCAGGAGTAAAAAAAGTTGTAATTGCCATGGTTGATCCAAATCCTGAAGTTTCAGGCAAAGGGATAAGAGAGCTTAAATCAGCGGGGATTAAGACAGAGGGCGGCCTTATGGAAGGTGAGGCACAAAAGCTCAATGAGGCATTCACAAAATTTATTACCAAACAAATGCCTTTTGTAATTCTAAAAATCGCGCAGAGCCTTGACGGAAAAATCGCAACAGCCCGGGGTGAGTCCAGATGGATTACCGGGGAAAAGGCACGAGAATATGTTCATAAGCTGAGAAACGAAGTTGATGCCCTCCTCGTTGGCATAGGGACCGTTCAAAAAGACAACCCCTCCCTGACCTGTAGAATCCACGGTGGCAGAAATCCCTACAGAATAATTGTTGACAGTTCTCTACAGATATCACTGAATGCAAAAGCACTGAGATTTAACGATGGAAAGACAATCATTGCTACAACAAAAAGTGCAAACAAGGGAAAAATAAGGAGTATCATTTCTAAAGGCAACAAAGTCCTGGTTACCAGGGAAAGAGCAGGAAAAGTTGACCTTAAACAGCTCATGCAAAAACTCGGCAGACTTGACATAACGAGCGTAATGATTGAAGGCGGTTCTTCCATAAATGCTTCTGCGCTTTCAAGCGGAATTGTGGACAAGGTTATGTTTTTCACCTCTCCTATGATTATCGGGGGTATGGATGCGGTATCTTCAATCGGCGGAAAATCTCTGCCTTCACTGAAAAAAGCTGTGAAGATAAAAAACATTCAGATAAGCAGTATAGGGGATGATATCCTTGTGGAAGGATACATCAATTCATTTAAATAACAAATCCCAAATTCTCTACGCGCCGTAGGCCAAATATTTGAAATTTCGTGCTCAGGGATTATGATTTTTCTGCGCTATTTCCAGCAACCTTATTATAGATCCAACCGACTATGGCGCCAGAGACAAATCCGTCAACAAATCCATAGACTAAACCGGCAAAACTGCCCCTCAGGGTTATTGAGTATCCCGGATAGAGAGACTGTGGTAAAGCCTCAAGAAAGAGCTTTCCATATCCTGTATAATGGCAAAGCACCGTCGTTAAAAATACACTAACTCCCCAAAATATCCCGATGGTAATACCCAGAGCCAATGGTTTAAGTTTCATGTTTACCTCCCCATATAATGGTTATTACATCTGATTACAGAAAATTTTAAGGATGATCGCCCAGATTGTTTCACTCACTCTTTTCAAAAGACTCCCTCAATTTCCTGTCAGTCTCTATAATTTCATCGGCATTATCTCCGCTAATATCCCATGCATATTCACCCTTTGTGTTTCGTTTCAGTTTTACCTTGACCGGTTTATGAGGCTTTATTTCTTTAATTTCAGGGACCTGTTTGAAAACCACAGGCTCTTCCTTATCCTCAGATCCTGTACATGATAGTAAGGTCACACATAAACACAAGAGGAATACCCGCAACAATTTTTTTACAAGCATCATGTCCTCCAGACTCTGAACTCCAAACTCTATTTAGTAACTCTTATATCTGTTTGTTATAGGAAAACGCCTGTCCTTTCCAAACGCCCGTGATGTAATCTTTATCCCCGGAGGTGCCTGGCGTCTCTTGTATTCTGAATGATCAATCATGCTTATGACCTTCTGGGCGCATTCACTGTCACAGCCCATCTTCATTATCTCATTGAAACTCTTATCTTCTTCAACATAAGCCTTTAAAATAGGATCAAGGAGGGGATAAGGAGGCAGTGTATCCGTATCCCTCTGATCAGGCTTGAGTTCAGCGCTTGGTTCTTTCCAGAAAAGTCTCTCAGGAATCACAGTCCGGCCTTCCCTTTCATTTTTCCATTTACAGAGGTCATATACCATTGTCTTTGGCACATCCTTAATTACTGCAAAACCCCCTGCCATATCACCGTACAGAGTTGCATATCCCACGCTCATTTCAGATTTATTCCCTGTTGTGAGCACGAGCCAGCCAAATTTATTGGAAAAGGCCATTAATATATTCCCCCGTATCCTTGCCTGGAGGTTCTCTTCGGTAATATCCTGTTCTGTCCCTTTGAATGTCTCTGATAATGTGTTCAGGTATGTCTTGTATATGTCATCGATTGGAACAGTTAAAATCTTTATGTCAAGGTTCCCTGCAAGGGCGTGAGCATCCTCAAAACTTTCTTGTGAAGTGTAAGGAGAAGGCATATACAGCCCTCCCACTTTTTCCTTACCAAGGGCATCAACAGCTATAGCTGCTACTAATGCAGAATCAATTCCCCCGCTCAAACCGATTACAACATGATGAAAACCATTCTTCTGGACATAGTCTTTTGTACCGAGCAGAAGCGCATTATACACCTCTTCAAGAGCCGGCATCCATACGTTTTTATAACTTTTCAGTTTTGGTTTCTGCCCTTTCACCGCCCCGGAAGAAACCTTTATTTTCTCAATAATCTCCCCCTTCTGCATAAGAGCGTGCAATTCTTTTTTGTCCGTTTGAGAGACTCTTCTTCTGGTCTTCTTGATTTCAATATCTGCGGTGAGCAGTTCTTCACGAAACTGTTTTCCCCTCATTATGATATTACCCTGACTGTTTATAATGAAACTGCCTCCGTCAAATACAAGCTCATCCTGACCACCTACCATATTCAAATAAATAATTATTGCCTGAGACTCTGAAGCACATGTCGATATAAGATTCTCCCTGAATGCCGCCTGTCCCATATGATACGCAGACGCGTTAATATTGATAATTATCTCTGCCCCTGACAAGGCCTGCACTCTTGTCGGTCCGTCTTTGTCCCATATGTCCTCGCAGATATTAACCCCGACAGTAATATCTCCGAATTTATAAACGGGATATCTCCTGCCAGCCTGAAAATAACGGAACTCATCAAAAACCCCATAATTAGGCAGAATTTTCTTATGATACACATCAATGAGCCTTCTGTTAGAAATCACTGCGGCAGCATTATAGATGGCTTTACGACTGTCCACAAAACCTGCTACTACCGTTATACCCCTCGATGCAGCTCTGACTTTATCCAGGGCAGAGATGTTATCTTTTATAAATTGAGGTTTTAAAAGCAGATCTTCGGGTGGATACCCTGTTATGGCAAGCTCAGGAAACGCAACAAGCTCAGATTTTAATTCCCGGGCTTTTTGAATACATGAGATTATTTTTTTCACATTTCCTGACAGGTCCCCTACAACCGGATTAATCTGTGCAAGGCTTACCCTGATTTTTTTCAGCAAACAACCTCCCGGAATGTCATTGTGAAACAGCAGGATATTAAATAATAATGAAAGGGCAGCCCTTTGTAAACCCCGTTAGAGATTTTACAATCTCTAACGGTATGCGCCGACGGTGACTTTCTCTAACAGGGCAAAGACCAAAAACCTGTATAAAAATTTTTTTACTCAATCTTCATAAAAATGGGCATATTTGACTCAGGGCATTTTTTTAATATATATTAGTATATATTTTCATACACTTCATAGAAAAACAGGAGAAAAAATGAATACAAGACTTTTACAATCAAAAGGGGTCTTTTCCCTTATTTTGTTGATACTTTTAGTTATTTCCACACACGGCAATTCCTTTGGGTTCGATACACCCAAATATGCAGAACGATCAAACGTTTCAGATAAAGCTGTAGATTTTCTCACAAAGACCGGGGAGGCTATGGCACAGATAGCAGAAGCTGTTAAACCTTCTGTAGTAAATATATCAACAACAAAGATAGAGAAATTCTCGGAAAGTCCTTTCGCCCCTTTTTATAATGATCCGTTTTTCAGGAGATTTTTTAACGACAGATTTTTCCATCCGGATCTACCTAAAGAACGCAAAACAGCAAGCCTTGGTTCAGGCGTAATCGTTTCCTCTGACGGGTATATTATGACAAACAACCACGTTGTTAAAGACGCAGAAGAAATAAAAGTCCTGCTTCCTGACAAAAGAGAATTTGAAGGAAAAATTATCGGGACTGACCCTAAGACAGATTTAGCAGTAATCAAAATTGACGCGAATAATCTACCAACTATTACCTGGGGAGATTCTGATAAATTGCGAGTTGGGGAGATGGTACTTGCATTTGGAAGCCCGTACGGATTGGATCAAACCGTCACTATGGGAATAGTCAGTGCATTAGCTCGAGCAAATTTAGGCATTACAGATTATGAGTATTTCATACAAACAGATGCCGCAATCAATCCTGGGAATTCAGGTGGTGCTCTGGTCACTGCAAAAGGAGAGCTCGTTGGCATCAACACGGCTATTTTCAGCAGAACAGGCGGTTATCAGGGTATAGGGTTTGCAATTCCAAGCAATATGGCAAAAATTGTGATGGATAGTTTAATCAAAGAGGGAAGGGTCATCAGAGGCTGGCTCGGCGTATCAATACAGCCAATCACCCCGGAAGACGTAAAACTGTTTAGCCTCGATAGAGACTACGGTGCCCTTGTCATTAATGTCATTGAAAAAAGTCCTGCAGAAAAAGCTGGAATTATGAAATACGACGTCATTATAGAACTGAACGGTGAAAAAGTTGACGATCCCTTAAATCTGAGAAACAGCGTGACAAATACACCGCCCGGCAAAGGAGTAGAACTCAAAGTCATTCGAGACGGAAAGATCAAATCGATAAGGGTTGTAATCGGTGAACTTCCAGCAGAAGAAGTGGCAGAGCCGCTCGTAGATTATGAAAATGTGCTGAAAGGAGTCCTCGTGAGAGATTTATCTCCGGAGATATACGAGCGAATGAATATCCCGCAAAAGGTGAAAGGGGTATTTGTTACGAACGTTACACCTGATAGCCCCTCAGAAGGCAAACTCACCCCGGGGGATGTCATTCAGGAGATAAATAAAAAAGCTGTAACCAACACGCAGGAGTACAATACTATTGTATCAGACATAAAACCTGAAGAAGGTGTAGGTCTGTTGGTTTTTCGCAGAGGTTTCTCGATACTTGTAAGAATTTTCCCTTAATAAAATAAACTGTAATGATTTTCTCCATATAAGCTGCTCCGCGGTCTGATATAAAAGGAGCTCAATGTTTCAGAGACAGACCAACCTTCTTTATAACTTCTTTAAGAGGGATAGCACGCTGTTTTGCAATTTTTTTGCAGTCTTCATATTCAGGAGTTATTTTTAGTACCCTGTCTCCGAGCCGTGAAATCTTTACTCTTATCTTTCCAAACTTTGTATCTACGCGCTCAATAGTTCGATTCAGTATTTTTCTTTGAGCTTTATAAAACCTGACCCCGATGCTCGTCGTTTCTTCCAGTATTATGTTCATTAACTCCTCTTTTTTATCTTCATCGCAGAGCACGGTAAGTTTAATCCCCGGTCGTGCCTTTTTCATAATAACCTGCGTCAAAAAAACATCAAGGGCGCCGGACTTAAACAGTCTCTCCATGACATATTCGTATATCTGGGGGTTCATATCGTCAATGTTTGTTTCTATAAGTATAATGGTATGCTCTGAATCCTTTTTCCTCCCCCCTATCCCCTGCCCCATAAAAAGTCTCAGGATATTGGGCTGTTTTTGAAAATTCCTGGTGCCTGCGCCTGCGCCGATTTTAGAAACCTGCATGTACGGAATCGGGCCAAAATCATCAGCGAGTTCAGACATAAGTACTGCCCCTGTAGGTGTAGTAAGTTCGAAATTTACATCTGAAGAATAAACAGGGACATTTCTCAGCAATTCTGCTGTAGCAGGCGCCGGCACAGGCAAAACCCCATGCTCTGATTTTACGGTACCGCCGCCAAGATTCAAAGCAGAAGCATAAACTTCCCTGACTCCGAGCATGTCGAGGCCAACTAACGTACCGAAAATATCAACCAAACAGTCAACCGCTCCGAGTTCGTGGAGATGAATCCTGTCAAACTTCTCGCCATGCACCCGTGCCTCTGCCTCAAAAAGTCTTTTGAACATTGATAATCCTTTTTGCTTTATATCTTTTTTTAGAGAGGATTTTTTTATTATTCTTTCGATATCTTTCCACTTTCTTGGTCCTGCCCGTCCTGTTGTCCTGACAGTAACTTTAGTCGCCCGGAAACCAGCCCTTTTAACATTCTTAACATCTAACTTGTATCCTTTTATCGGAAGGCGGCATAGTGTGTTTTTAAATTTACTGGCAGAGAGTCCTGCATCAATCAATGCCCCCAAAACCATATCACCGCTTACTCCTGAAGAACAATCAAAATAACAAATCATAGCGTATTAATTTTATGTGCCAGAACCCCGGCACCAAAACCATTGTCAAT
Source organism: Nitrospirota bacterium (assembly GCA_030637135.1). GTDB lineage: Bacteria > Nitrospirota > Thermodesulfovibrionia > UBA6902 > BMS3Bbin08 > DAOVVO01. Next base: position 2,897 of record DAOVVO010000047.1, on the reverse strand, counting down.
GTTCATTACTGCGATACCGGGAACACATGAATTAAGCATTGCAAAAAGCGCAGTTAAACCACCCAGGCTCGTTCCATACCCTACTGATGACGGAACAGCAATAATCGGTTTGTCCGTCATTCCGCCTATCACGGACGGAAGCGCTCCTTCCATGCCTGCAACCACAACCACTATCCTGGCACGCGAAAACAGCTTTTTTGTCCCTACAAGTCTGTGTAGACCGGCAACCCCAACATCATAGACCGTCTCTACCTTGCTGCCGAGAAAAGAGGCTGTTGCCTCGGCCTCTCCTGCTACAGGGATGTCCGATGTCCCTGCACATAACACGACAACCAGCCCTGTCTTCTTTTGAGCCTCTCCAACGCTGATTACCCCTGCCCTCTCGTAAAAATGAGCACTCACTTTATATCTCCTGCAGAGCACATTTATGTTTTTGTAAATATTTTTTGTCGCTTTAGTTATCATGAATCTTCCTGTTTTTTTCATCATGCTCTCAGCAATAGATGTTATGTCTTTGAATTCCTTCCGCTGTGCAAATATTACCTCGGGAATCCCCTGTCTCAACACCCTGTGATGGTCAACTTTTGCAAATTCCAGGTCTTCGTAGGGGAGGTGTTTCAAAGATTCAAGGGCACTGTCAACAGCTATAGTGCCCCGCTTTACTGATTTTAAAATCTTTTTTATTTTAGAGTTATCCATGAGAAAACGCAGATTTTTGAAACGTAGCGAGTAGCACGTAGAGAGTAGAGAGAAAAACTACTCCCACTTTTGAATTAAATATTCAAGCTTAAAGTTTATCGACTTTCTCTTCATTCTTACTACTCCCTACTGCTCACTATCTTTTTTTCCCGCCTTACATCCTTTCCCGCCTTTCCCGCATTTTTGCTCCGTTGTTTACTCGCTACTCTCTAATAGCTACCTTATTCTTTAGAATTCTGATTTTAACGACCGTGTCATGAGTTCCCTGACCGCTATTGAAGGATTCTTCCTTTCATTTATAACTTTGTTAATCTCTCCCACGATAGGCATTTCAACATTATATTTTCTGGATAGCTCATGTGCTGAATCTGATGTAAACACTCCCTCTGCGACCATTGACATGTCTGAAAGAATATCATTGAGAGCATTTCCCTGTCCAAGTCTGGTTCCTACGGTATAGTTCCTCGAAAGCGTTCCCGTGCATGTTAAAACCAGATCACCGAGAGCGCTCAATCCTCTAAACGTTTCTTCTCTCGCACCCATTGCTACACCAAGGCGTGTTATCTCTGCAAGTCCCCTCGTAATGAGCGCTGCCCTTGCATTATAGCCCAGACGCAGAGCGTCTGATATACCAGATGCAATCGCTATAACATTCTTAAGGGCGCCTCCAAGTTCTATGCCGAGGACATCATCATGTGTGTAGACCCTAAAATACTCAGTAGCAAAAATCTTTTGAACATGCAGTGCCGTGTCATGGTCAGCTGCAGCGACCGTAACCGCTGTCGGTAGTTTTTTTACAACTTCTTTCGCAAAAGTCGGTCCTGAAAGTACAGTGCTTTGACGTCCGGATAGTTCTTTTAAAACCCCTGAACTCGTCAAAAGTGTGTCTTTTTCTATTCCCTTGGATGCACTGATAATATGTGCGTCCTCCGGTATAGAGGGAACGGCATTTTTAAAAACAGTTCTCATGTACTGCGTAGGCACAACATTAAGAACATACGTTGCCTTTTTTAAAACCTCATCAATCCGGTGCGAAACCTTTATACTCTTCGGTATGGTTAGCTCACTGAGAAATATTCTATTTATTCTCGTTCTTTGTATTTCCTCCGCAAGGTCCTCCTCATATACCCAGAGGGAAACCTCATACCCTTTGTCTGCAAGAAGTGCTGCCAGGGTAGTACCCCATGACCCCGCCCCTATTACCGAAATATGAGTCATTTTTTAATCTTTTCTCCCTTGTGCTTCTGCGCCTTTTCTATCCGTGCCCAGGTATCACGTAAGGTTACCGTTCTATTAAATACCAGTGCTGTATCAGAGGAGTCAAGGAGATCAACACAGAAATAACCCATTCTCTCGAACTGGTACCGACTGCCGGGCTTTGCACCTGCAAGACCCGGTTCAACACGGCACGATTTCAATACCTCCAGGGAGTTTGGGTTCAAATGCTTTTTGAAATCACCCCCATCCTCTTCATCGGCAGGGTTTGCCTTTATGAAGAGATGATCGTAGAGACGTACTTCAGCCTCAAGGGAATGGACAGCTGAAACCCAATGGAGTGTTGCCTTGACCTTGCGTCCATCAGGTGAATCACCACCCCGTGTTTCTGGATCATAGGTACAGCGCAGTTCTGTCACCTCACCGGTTTTTTCATCCTTAACCACACCAACACATGTTATGTAATATGCGTATCGCAACCTCACCTCACGACCCGGAGACAGACGAAAAAACTGTTTTGGCGGAACTTCGCGAAAATCCTCCTGTTCAATATAGAGCACCCGTGAAAAAGGAACCTTCCTCGTTCCCATCCCCGAATCTTCCGGGTTGTTAATAGCCTCCAGGTCTTCCACCTCGTCTTCAGGATAATTCTCTATAACCACCCGCAATGGACGCAACACAGCCATTACACGCGGAGCCCGTTTATTCAAATCTTCACGGACGCAGTACTCGAGCAATGTCATATCGACTAAACTTTCTTTTTTGGCCACCCCGATACGCACACAAAAATTCCGGATTGATTCAGGTGTGTAGCCCCGTCTCCGCAAACCCGATATGGTAGGCATACGCGGGTCGTCCCATCCAGAGACCTGTCCCCCCTGTACCAGCTCTGCAAGTTTCCGTTTACTCAAAACAGTATGGCTGATGTTAAGGCGTGCGAATTCAATCTGCTGCGGGTGACACTCAACCTTTAACGTATCGAG
>DAOVVO010000026.1 GCA_030637135.1 Nitrospirota bacterium | reverse complement strand
TGATCCCGATTGTATCCACAGGCAGAGTTGTTACTTTTTCAAGAATAGACTGTAACAGGGGTTTGCCAGTAATGGGAAGGAGGGGTTTGGGGATATGGTCTGTAATAGGCTGCAGCCGTTCACCCATTCCTGCAGCCAAAATAAAAACATTGAGTTTATTCATATATAATGAACTATAAAGGATTCATCTGAACTTATTTATACATCAAATATTTTCTTCTCTTAGTCCTTTGAAATTCACGGCCCTGTTCTTTCCACCACTCTTCCATATATTCTAGTGAGTCCCCGCTTTCGATACCCTTTCTCAATCTGTCTGTCCCTGCAAGTATATCAATCGGCATCTTGACTGTTTCATATTCATAGGGAGGTCTTTTCCATGAAAAATGTTCCGGGTAAAGCTCACGCGCTGCCTTTATAACTGCAACCCCTGTTTTAAATGATTTAAATGTTTCCCTGTTTGTGACATATATCTGTGCTCCTCCACATAACCTGCCGGCGTGTTTCTGAAAAGTCGGGTGAAAATACATGGGTCTGAAGACAACACCTGGCAGTTTGAATGTCTTAAGTTTCCTTACCAGGATGTCCGGATCTATAAAGGGGGCACCGAATATTTCAAAAGGACGAGTTGTTCCCCTTCCTTCACTGAGGTTAGTGCCTTCCAGGAGGCACATACCGGGATATACCGTAGCAGTCGTCAGTGAAGGCATGTTTGGTGAAGGCATTACCCATGGAAGACCGGTTTCATCAAACCAATGTTTTCTTTTCCATCCCTGCATCGGGATAACATGAAAGTCCAGAGATGAATAAAATTCATGCTTAAAGTAGCTGGCTATTTCACCTGTTGTCATGCCGTGCCGCACGGGAAGCGGACGCAGACCAACAAATGAAGCATGTTTCATATCAAGTACAGGGCCTTCTAAAACAATACCTCCTAAAGGATTCGGCCTGTCGAGGATGACAAGTGATTTATCCATTTCTTGACATACCTGCATACAGAGTTCCATTGTCCATATGAATGTGTAGTAGCGTGAACCTGCATCCTGTATATCAATGCCCATAACGTCTAAGTTTTTCAACATTGCAGATTCGGGTTTGCGGGTATTGCTGTAGAGGCTGTGTACCGGAAGGTTGGTCTGCTTGTCCCTGAACCCCTTCCATTCCACCATATTGTCCTGTGTTTCTCCGCGGATCCCGTGCTGGGGGCCGAAGAGCGCTTTCAACTCAAGTTTACTGGATTTAAGAAAGAGTGTCACCGTGTGTTCAAGCTTTCTATTTACAGAAGCTGGATGCACGAGTAGCCCCACCCGTGCACCTTTTAATGTTTTGGGCCACTTTTTTTCAAATATGTCTGTACCGGTTTTCACCAGAGTCTCAAAGCTCATAGAACGTTTTCGCTTGTGTTCATCTCCATTATAACTGCGTTTTCATGAGGTTTCTGATAATAGTCATTTCTTCTCCCTGTCACTTTAAAACCGAGTTTTCCGTACAAATTTATAGCTGCACTATTGGATTCCCTTACTTCAAGGGTTATACCCTTTATATCCGGCTTTGATTTCCTTAATTCCTGCAGTGCATCCCTGAAGAGCATGCTCGCAATGCCCATGCGCCGGAAATCAGGTATGACAGTAAGGTTCAGTATGTACGTAACATCCAGAAGAGTCCGTAAGCATATATAACCAACTATCTTTTCATTAAAAACCGCTATTTTGAGAATTGTATCCTTGTTGCCAAGCTCATGCTTAAACGAACTGATATTCCAGGGAGTTGTGAAGCACTGTTTATCAATTGCGTGCACTTGTTGGATGTCGGCATACGACATGCTCCTGATTACTATCCCTTCCAATGAAGCTCTGCCTCGGATTTTCTTATATAAAAGGGGGTAAGGCTGACCGGGTCTGTGAATATTCCCTGTTTTACTTTTTCAAAGGCTATCTCTGCCACGGTAGAAGCTGAGGGAGACATCTTTGATGCAGGGGCAAAAAGAGCTTTGTTCTTCAAGCTGGCTGTAATGAGCTTGTTATAAAGTTTTGCCCCATCTCCCATGAATACAACTGTCCCGTTAATCTCCTTTAAAAAAATAGCCGGGTCTATCGCGGTTTCAGATATAAGCTTCTCACAGACATCCCCTTCCCATTTATAAAGTCCTGTATATACTTCATTTTTTCTTGCATTGAGCATAGGACAGAGAAGATGCTGGCAATATGGAAATGTCCTGGCAAAGGCATCAAGCGTTGGTACCGGTACAATCGGTTTGCCAGTTGCGTAAGAAAGACCCTTTGCCGTGCTTAGGCCAATCCTGAGACCTGTAAAAGAACCCGGTCCTATGGATACAGCAAAGGCATCGATTTCTTCTATAGAAACTTGAGAAGCATTTAAAAGCCAGTTAACAGAGGGCATGAGCCTTTCCGCATGTGCGACATTGATGCTTATCTTCACTTCTCCGATGAGTTCTTCATCATCAACAAGTGCAATGCTGCCAGCCAGGGTAGCTGTTTCGAGTGCAAGGACCTTCATGAAAAGTAGTTTACCCAAAAGGGTATACAGAGTAAACCCCGTTAGAAGACCTGTCTGCTCTATGAGTCGTAGACCGACAGGCAGGCAGCGGGGCTTTCTAACGGGGTAAAGCCTATGAGACAGAACAGCTTATAGAGAAATACTGTTATATCAATCATGTACCGAAATGTTTCATCAAAAGAATGGACCACGAGGGCAAGCTCTTTGAAGGAAAATATTTAATATGTTATATTTGAACAACTGTGCAATTGTAACCAGGGGTACAATCATGTCAATGAAAAAGCAGGATATATGTGAAGTTAAGACTGTAAATAAAACAAAGGTCAGCGCAGTCAAGAAGGCAATGCTCTCTGAAGATGAAGTCAACAGTTTGGCAGAGACTTTCAGCGTTATGTCTGACCCTACGAGGACAAAAATAATTTATGCCCTGTCAAAAGAAGAACTCTGTGTCTGTGATATAGCACGTGTTCTGGGAATCAGCATCTCTGCAATTTCTCATCAGTTGAGGATCTTAAGAAACATGCGGCTGGTAAAGTTCAGAAGAGAGGCAAAGATGGTGTATTACTCATTAGACGATAGACATATTAACAGATTATTTAATGAAGGATTGAAACATATCAGGGAATAATTATTTCGAAAAAAAATAAGAGAATCAAAAATACAACTTAATACAAGGTATTATGCATAGGACAACAATAGTACATCAGAAAATCAACAACACTAATGAAAAGAGCTGTTCCTGTTGTGCTGTTGATTTTTTTGAAGAAAAACCACCTCTCTGGAAACGCAAGAAAATAATAGTCGGTATTGTTTCGGCAGTGCTCTTGATCACAGGTCTTATAGTTGAGTTTTTTACATCTTTACATGTTGTTGCACAGGGCATCTTTCTGTCAGTAGTTGCGGTAGCCGGAAGGGATATCCTGAAAAAGGCGGTATTTTCACTCACGCAATGGCGGCTGGATATGAACTGCCTTATGAGCATTGCTGCTTTCGGTGCTTTTTTCATAGGTCACGGTGAAGAAGGAGCAGCTGTTATCTTCCTTTTTTTTATTGCTGAATCCCTCGAAGATTATGCTTCAGACAAGGCACGCACTTCAATTAGTCAATTATTGAGCCTGGCTCCTGAAAAAGCACGGGTAAAAAGATCTGGCAAGCATATAGAACTTCATGTGCATGAAATTGCAGCAGGAGATATCATCATCATACGTCCAGGAGAAAAAATTCCATTAGACGGAATAGTTGAGACAGGCCATTCATCTGTCAACCAATCTGCTATTACGGGAGAGTCCGTACCGGTTGAAAAAGGAATGGGTGATGACGTTTATGCAGGGACTTTAAATGAGGAGGGCTATCTTGAAATAAAGGTCACAAAGAAATCCGAAGAAACGATGCTCTCTAAAATTGTGAATATGGTTGAAGAGGCTGAACAAAAAAAATCAAATACTGAAAGGTTTATAGATAAATTTGCCCATATTTATACGCCCTCGGTTATTGCGTTAGCTTTGGCAACTTTTTTTATACCAACGTTTATGTTAGGACGTTCCTGGGAAGACTGGTTTTACCGGGCGCTTGTGCTTCTGGTAGTTTCCTGTCCCTGTGCCTTAGCCATATCCACTCCGGTAGCTATGGTTTCTGCAATCACCAGTGCTGCAAGAAATGGAGTATTAATAAAAGGGGCTACTTTTCTTGAAGCATTGAATAAGGTCAAGGCTTTTGCATTTGATAAAACCGGGACTTTGACGAAAGGCATATTCGAAGTTACCGATATCATCGGTTTTGATAACCATTCCCCGAAAGAAGTCCTTTCTATTGCTGCATCTTTAGAGGCTCGTTCTGAACATCCTATTGCAAAGGCAATAGTTAAAAAAGCTGAAAAAGAAAGGATTGAGCTCAGAGAGATAGATAATTTTAAATCATTCAAAGGCAAGGGACTTAAAGCCCGGATAAACGGTAAAACATATTATGCCGGCTCAAAGCAGCTTTTTGACAGTTTTTCCGTAAAACTCCCGGAAGAATTATCTCGCCTTGAAAGTGAAGGGAAAACCTCTATAATTGTCTCAGGTGGAGAGAAGGCAATAGGATTAATAGCACTGGAAGACAGGATAAGGAAAAGGGCCCCACATATTATAAACGACCTCAGGGAACTACATATAAGAACCGAGATGATTACAGGAGACAATGATAAGGTTGCCCGTGCCTTAGCAGAAAAAATCAGGGTTGACGAATATTACGCCGGGCTTCTGCCGGGGGATAAAATAAAAGTCATAGAAAGCCTCGCAACAAGGTTTGGTTCTGTAGCAATGGTAGGGGACGGAGTTAATGATGCCCCCTCACTTGCTTCTGCACATGTAGGAATTGCTATGGGCACTATTGGTTCTGACATCGCAATCGAAACAGCTGATATTGCACTGATGCATGATGATTTATCTAAAATTCATTACCTCGTATTATTAAGCAGAAAAACAATGAATGTTGTAAAACAGAATGTAACGGCCTCTATTTTTATTAAAGGAAGTTTTACTGTTCTGGCACTGATGGGAATAATGAATCTCTGGATCGCAGTTGCTGTGGGCGATATGGGGTTAAGTCTTGCAGTTATACTCAATGCAATGAGGTTAACAAGGGCGAATGCATAGGCAAAAACTGAAAAGGAATATTATAGTGGTCTTTATATTTATTTGTTATGAGCATGATCAGGTGTTCAATCTTTATAATCCCTGTTCATAAATTCTTCATAATTGTATTGATATACTATCAAGTAATATACCAGGTATACAGTGGATTAATCTTCGGTTTGCTGCAGGTATCGGCAGTACTGGATTAAGTCCTTCCTTTGCGTTTAAAAAATAAAATAATCATACGCAGCGGAAAGCTGTAAGCCTCTGGCGGCGTTGACTTCATAAAATATGAACAGCTATAGTTAAACGGAGGTTTTCTTGGAAGAAAAAGCAAAGAAAGACATGTTTGATAAGGTCTGGAGTTTTTTTGCCTCAGTAAGACTTGCTATTTTTATCCTTATAACATTAGCACTTACATCTATAATCGGCACCATAGTCGAGCAACAGGCTGAGCCTGCTAAAAATATTGCGCTCCTTGCGAAATTTTTTGGTGATTCTACAGCACCCACCGTATACAACATATTCGTAAAATTCGGTTTTATGGATATGTATCATTCATGGTGGTTTGTAGGCCTCCTCGTTCTGTTCAGCATCAATCTTATAATATGCACACTGGAAAGGTTCCCAAAAACTTTGCGTCTCGTCAGGTCTCCTCTCAAACCGTTGAGAGAAAATGCCATAAAATCACTTCCTATAAAAAAGGAAATAACAATTAAAACTAATCTCAAAAAGGCTAAAGATGAGACTTTAAACAGCCTTAGTGCATCAAAATATCGTGTTTTTGAGTCAAATGAAGAAAATTCCGTGCAATTGTATTCTCAGAAGGGGTCGTATACACGGTTTGGACTGTATATTGTGCACATTAGTATTATCCTGATATTTATAGGTGCAATCATAGGGTTACAATTTGGATTCAAAGGATTCTTGAATATACCAGAAGGAAACAGTTACTCATTTGCTATTTTAAACACAGGGCCTCTGACAAAAGCAGAGAGATTTGAGAAGGGAAGGATATTAGATACATTCGAAGTGTTTAAGAGTGATATTACCCTCGTTGCAAACAGGCTCGGGCTGCCAGTGGACGTTTTGCATGCAAAGATGGAAAAATATGGTATAAGACCCCTTGGCTTTTCCATTAAGTGCAACTGGTACAACACAGAATATTACAGCGGGACAGATACGCCGCAGGAATTTCAGAGTGAGCTTGTAATCATTGAAAATGGCAGGGAAGTCATAAAAAAGGTCATAGAAGTCAACCATCCTCTTACATACAAAGGGATTACGTTTTATCAGTCAAGTTACGGAATGGTTCCAAATGCCGTTGGCGTCTTTGTGTTGAAGACAACCGATAAAAATGGAGTAGAAGATACCCTCAGGCTCAGACGTGGTGAGAGCTTTATCATTCCCGGTTCAACACTGAAGGGGACTATCACTAATTTTTCTACTGCACTCGCCCGGGATAAGCAGACCGGTGCACTGACTACCTATTCAGAGACGATGGTTAATCCTGCAGTCGCCATTGAGTTCGATTCTCCAGATATGGAAAAATTTACCGGGTGGATACTGAAGCGTTATCCCGAAACAGGAATCTTACCGGGTGGAAGCAAGATCACGTTCGAAGATTACTGGGGAGTGGAATACACAGGTCTTCAGGTCGCAAAAGACCCGGGGGTGGTGCTTATATATATTGCCTCTGTTATGATGACAATCGGTTTATATGCAGCTTTTTTTATGAGCCACAAAAAGATATGGATAAGACTCACTCCGGAAACGTCGGGGAAGGCTCATTCCGTCCGGGTCTCTGTTGGCGGTTCTGCAAGCAAAAACCGGCTTGCTTTTGAAAGGGAAATAGAGAGAATAGTATCAAGGGTGTCACACGCACTTGAGGGGAAGCATCCTTCAAAGAAATAATATCTGTATAATAAACTCAATATCAAGGAGTAAGAAATGAACAGCGCACTATTTTTTGATATATCGGCAGGGGCATATATAGCCGGTATGGTATTTTATGTAATTTACCTTGCATTTAGGAATAAGACCACCGGGATGGTTGCTACTTCCGTGACTATCTTTGGATTCTTCAGTCAAAGCACGGCATTCCTTATCAGGTGGGTTAACTCCTATTATTACTGGACAGCATCTAATCCGTTATCCGGTTTTATAGAGTCACTGTTAAGGGCTGCGCCGCTCAGAAATTTATATGAATCACTTGTATTCTTTGTCTGGTCACTTATATTGATTCACCTTATTATAGAGTTCATGTATAAAAATCGCTCGCTCGGTGCTTTTGTTACTCCGCTCGCAGCACTTGCCTTGCTCTTTATTAATGTATCAGGAACTTCTCAAGAGATACAGCCGTTAATACCGGCGCTTCAATCAAACTGGCTCCTCTTTCATGTGTTATTAAGCTTTCTTGGATATGCTGCATTCGGTGTGTCTTTTGGGGCTGCAGTAGCATATTTGGCTATGGTTACCGAATCAAGAAGAGAAAAACCATATATCTTCTGGAGCATCATAGTTGGAATTTTTCTGATTGTCCTTATCGCCATGAGTATTGATTTTCTCAGCATAACAGTAGCTCAGCGAAAAGAATTTATACAGAACTATTTTCTCAAAGCAACTCTCAGGAGTTCATCGGGAGGTATAGTTGCAACGAGCTGGGTTGTCTCCATAGCATTTATATTTATTGTATGGCGTTTTGGTCTCGGAATTAAAAAAATTCTGACCAGCCTTTCCATAACTCCTGGAATGCTTGATGAGATTACATATAAAAGTATCGCCATAGGATTCCCCCTGTTTACGATAGGCGGACTGATAATGGGCGCTATATGGGCAAACAGTGCGTGGGGAAAATACTGGACCTGGGATCCAAAAGAAACATGGTCCCTTATAACATGGTTTGTCTATGCACTTTACATTCATGCGCGCTTTGTAGCAGGCTGGAGGGGCAAAAAGGTAGCAATACTTGCAGTTGTAGGTTTTGTTGCCGTTATTTTCACGTATCTCGGGGTTAACCTCGTGCTATCGGGGCTTCATGCATACGGCAGTGCATGAGAATAACAATGTTACGCGAGCTACGCATTAAAAATCTCGCTATTATTGACGATGCAATCGCACATTTTGAAAAGGGACTGAACGTACTTACCGGTGAAACAGGTGCTGGCAAGTCAATAATAATAGATGCCCTTTGCCTTGCCTTTGGTAAGAGGGCATCCAGCGAGCTTATCCGCAGCGGCGAGAAAGAGGCAGTGGTCGAGGCATTCTTTGATATCCCTCCAGAATTATGTAATCCCTCATCGCTCAAGCTTTTACAGGACATCGGGATTGATATTGATGACGGCATTATTTTAAAGAGGATTATTTCTGCTCACGGTAAAAGCAGGGCGTATATAAATGATTCCATGGTGAATATCCAGACCCTCTCCGAAATAAGCACACATATCATAGATGTTCACGGGCAATATGAGCATCAATCCCTGCTTTTGTCTGATAACCAGCTTGACCTGCTGGATGCTTATGGAGGTCTTTTCTCTGAAAGAGAGGAGGTTACAACCCTTTATGAAAAACAGACTGCTTTGAAACAGCACATCGCTGAACTCATCGAAAGAGAGAAAGAGAGGATTCAACGGATTGATTTTCTCGGATTTGGAGTGAATGAGATAGAAACAGCACAGTTAAAAGCAGGGGAGGAAGAAGAACTTTTAGAAGAAGCAAAAATTCTCTCAAGTGCCAGCCGTCTTGCAGAGCTCTCAAACCAGGCTTATGATGCCCTCTACTTATCAGAGACATCATGTATCACCACACTTTCAAATATCCTTGCTGACCTTAAGAAAATATCTCATATTGATGCGAGAGCCAGCGATGCCCTGAAGTCTGTTGAAGAAGCGCTTCCTCATCTTGAAGAAACATCGTATTTCCTCAGGGATTATAAAGAAGGACTTGATTTTAACCCTGCGCGGCTTGAGGAAATTCAGGAAAGGCTTGAACTGATAAAGGGGTTTAAAAAGAAGTATGGAAACAGTATTCAGGATATTCTTGACTACAAAGAAAACGCTGTAAAAGAGCATGATGAGCTTCAACACTCCGAGGAAAGGTTGACAGCACTCAAGGCTGAATTAGAAAAGCTAAAAGAGGTGCTTGCAGAGAAAGCTCAGCTGCTTTCAAAAAAGAGAAAAGCAGTGTCTAAAAAAATTGAGCAGCAGGTGATTTCAGAACTTGCCGAACTCTCTATGCCCGGTACAAAATTTTCAATCCAGATAATGCAGGAGACCGGAGATGACACCTCAGATAACCTCAAGCTGAATTCCAGGGGCATCGACATTGTAGAATATCTCATTTCACCGAACATTGGAGAAGAACTTAAACCTTTATCAAAAGTAGCCTCTGGCGGTGAACTTTCAAGGGTTATGCTGGCACTGAAAAGCATACTGGCAAAAGGAGATAAAATACCTGTACTTATTTTTGATGAGATTGACGCGGGCATTGGCGGCAGGGCTGCTGAAACAGTCGGACAGAAGTTAAGAAGCCTTTCATCACTACATCAAATACTGTGCATAACCCATCTTCCGCAGATAGCATCTTATGCTGATACTCACCTGAAGATTGAGAAAAAAGCAAAGGGCACGAGAACAACAGTCGAAATTAAAAAGATGGAAAAGGAAGAAAGAACAACAGAAATTGCTCGGATGTTAAGCGGCGACAGCACAGTCATATCATTAAAACATGCCCGGGAAATACTGAAAAAAATTTAAAGTCTTGCAAAGTTATTCTATTTTAAATACCGTTGAGGATTTTCACGCGCAGTTTTAACAGCTGTTTTCTCCAAGATGCCGGTGTCTTTAAGGTTTTTTACCGCATCCGCGAGTGTGATTGCGCTTCCAGCGAGTATCCCTGACTTTAAAAACAATGGCCTTTTTCTCTTTTGAGCGCCCCGAACAGAATCTGAAACAAGGATAATCCTGTCACGCCTTTTTATTTTAAAAATAAGTTCTACTGTTATCCTGCTCAGATGAACATTGTCGGCTATAATTTCTATATATATGTCTTCATCAATCAATCCCATCCCTGCAAGCCCGGGTTCTCTTTGATGAAAGGGTCTCATAGCGTTAAAAATATGGCTTATCCCGACTGCACCTGCTTTTTTTCCTTCCAGTGCCTGTCTATACGTTGCATCAGAATGCCCCATGTTGACCTTTATACCGTAAGATAGACATTTTTCAATGACCTTAAGAGCACCTGGCAATTCCGGCGCAATAGTGATAATTTTTACGATATCTTCATACCCGTCAATGAGTTTTTTCAGGGCTGCTATTGACGGCTTTATGAATGAACCTTTATTCTGTGCACCGCATTGTGCTGGATTCAAGAAAGGCCCTTCGAGATGAACACCTAAAATCCGTGATGCGTGATGCCCTGAATTATACGGTTCAGGGTAATGCGTGATGGGTGATGGGAAAATGTGGAGTTTAGAGTATGGAGTCTTGAGTTTGGAGTTTTTCGCCTCACGTTTTATGCCCGATGTTTTATAATCTTTAAGAAATCTTAACTCTGAACTCTGGACTCTCATAGCTTTCCGGACTGCTTCCATATTTCCCCGCATGTGCTGAATTGTGCCTGAATAAATTGTTGGCAGGATTGCAGTTGTTCCTGCCTTTGCCTGAAGCTCTGCCATTTTTAATATATGCACGGGATTCCCGGTCATTGTGCTGTACTGACCGATTCCGTGCGTATGCAAATCTATGAAATCTGATTTCTCCTTCATTTTTTCTTTTCCAGCTTAGCTCATAATAGCATACTTTTAAATCAACGTGATGCATTGTGCGAAATGCGTTTTATTTTGTTTTTTTCTTTTTTAGCATTACCAATTGATAACATCTCAATCTTTTTTTATTTCTCATTACCCATAACTTATAACGGATTTCAGCACTTCAAAAACCTTCTGGGTTTACTTTAAAAACCTTTCTCTATAAAATTATCCCATGGACATGTCCCTGTTTTTCTTTGTAAATCAAGGGCTCCAGAATTCTATGTTCGATGTTGTAATGCCTTTTATAACAAAAAGGGCAGATTTATTTTTTGCTGGAATTATCATTTTCTTTCTCTGTTTTTACAAGGATCGACGGAAGACACTCCTTGTTTTTACCCTGTGCATGATAGGACTCTTTGTTGCTGACAGCAGTGGAAATATCTTAAAACACCTGTTTGAAAGACCAAGACCCTGTCAGAACCTTGAAGGTGTCAGGTTGCTTGTTGGATGCGGTGGGTCTTTTTCATTACCGTCCAATCACGCGGTTAATGCTTTTGCAGTAGCGGCAATCTTCAGCTATTTTTTCAGGCGTACTGCTTTAGCTGTGTTTTTCATTGCCAGCCTTGTTGCATTTTCAAGAATATATGTGGGGGTTCATTATCCATCTGATGTCATTGCCGGGGCTTTCTGGGGAGGTATCACTGCAGGGGCTGTCCTCATCATGTACATATGGTCTTCAAAAAGATTTAAGGAAAAACCCTACTCCACTGTATTTTTCGTCTCATTACTTGTATTCAGTTTTTTCCGGTATTACTACCTGATAACAGGCCCTCTTGATATAAGTCCGGATGAAGCACATTACTGGGAGTGGTCACGGAGGCTGGACTTAAGTTACTACACGAAAGGACCGGCAATAGCCTATTTCATTGCATTTACCACATGGCTGATGGGAGATACGGTTTTTGGAATAAGGTTTTTTGCCCCGATATTTCTTGCCCTGAGCTCTATTTTTCTGTACAAGCTAACCAAAGAACTTTTTCCTGACATCCATAATGACAACAAAAGAGCATGCAGTGCAGGTTTTTTACTTCAGATAACCCCGCTCTTTGCCACGTATGGTGTAATAATGACCATTGATTCACCTTTTATATTCTTCTGGACAGTGTCCCTTTATTTGTTCTGGAAAGCAATAAAGGAAAATCAGGTAACAGTCAACAGTGAACCGTCAACAGCGAACAGTATTTACTGGCTTTTGCTTGGATTTTCTGTTGGTCTCGGCTTATTAACGAAATATACAATGGCCTTTTTTTATCTCTGTGCATTTTTTTTCATTATTTTTTCCAAACAACAGAGGTTCTGGTTTAAAAAAAAGGAGCCCTACCTTGCATTTGCATTGAGTATGCTTGTTTTCAGTCCGGTAATAGTCTGGAATGCAGCACATGAATGGGTCACTTTAAAACATACAGCAGGCCAGGCACATATTGCAGAGGGTTTTAAAATATCTTTTAAATATTTTTTTGAGTTTGTTGGTTCTCAGATTGGTGTAATAACGCCTCTGCTCTTTTTTCTGGTGATTTACGGAGCACTAAAGAATCGAAGTTCGCTCTTCACATCTCAGGTGTTACGTTTTCTTTTCTGGTTCTGGACGCCCGTTTTAGGTTTTTTCCTTTTTAAAAGCCTCCAGGGCAAGGTACAGGCAAACTGGGCTATGCCTGCTTATCTCACAGCCTTTATTGCGTCGACAGATTTCTTTCTGAAAAAAGACGTGTTCAGGAAAGGAAAAAAAATACTTTTAATCACCGCCCTGCTTATAGCATTTTTTATGACATCAATTTC
The DNA here is from genome assembly GCA_030637135.1 of Nitrospirota bacterium. Lineage (GTDB taxonomy): Bacteria > Nitrospirota > Thermodesulfovibrionia > UBA6902 > BMS3Bbin08 > DAOVVO01. The sequence continues at coordinate 864 of DAOVVO010000026.1, read as the reverse complement.
ACACTATCCTGAACTTCTCAACATCCCTGTTAAAATGGACCCCACATCACGTTTAAGAGGATGGAAGGAATTAGGAGTAAAATCAGATGAAGTTTATAAAAGTATGAAATCCGGTGGAGATAGAAACGTATTTATTTTTTCAGATAAATATCAGGTCTCGAGTGAACTTGCTTTTTATATGACGGACAAACCAAAAACCTACTGCGTCAATCTTGGCAGGAGGATGAACCAGTATGATATATGGGGAGGGTTTGATAGCCTATTGGGATTTGATGCTCTCTTTGTTAGAATAGGCAATGCAAACTTTCCTGAAGAACTTAAAGATGCCTTTGATTCTTACGAGATGGAACAATTTACAGTGCAGAGAAAAGACAAAATTTTAAGGAAATATTCTATTTTTAAATGTTATGGTTTTAAGGGAGTGCCGTTAAGGAGATTCGAGAATTATTAATTGACATTTCCTGCGCACCATTGAATTCTCGAATCGTGTTTCACTGATTTGTTATGATCTGTACTATGTTAAAAGATGTGGCATTCTTAGCAAGAATGTGATTAAGAGGGAGGGAATTTGTTTGTTTCAATAGTTGTTCCACTCTACAATGAAGAAGAAAATATAGAGCCGTTGTATAAAGCGCTTAAATCTTCAATGGATAAGGGGGGAAGGAATTACGAGCTCATCTTTATTGATGATGGTAGCACTGACAGGACACTACGGTTTCTCCAGCAGCTTGTCCGGAAAGACAGCACAGTAAGGGTATTAAGTTTCAGACGTAACTTCGGGCAGACAGCTGCCTTTGCTGCCGGTTTTGATCATGCAAAAGGAGATGTGATCGTTACCATAGACGGTGACATGCAGAATGACCC
>DAOVVO010000034.1 GCA_030637135.1 Nitrospirota bacterium | reverse complement strand
GTACAAATGGAACGCTTAATAAAAGTATTATAGTTTTTCTCATATTCTCACTTCTCTTAAATTTTAATTTTTATAAAGTTATATTTTAAAAATTCATATTCAATTTAACTTCTTTAATTAATATCACACGATTAATAAAATAAAAAAATTAAACATGATATTTTTTAGAACATCTATTCCTGAATCATTATGCTATTTATTAATTTGCTTTTATTTTGAGAATTGGTTATTGATAAGATTGTATGTTCTTTATATTATTATTCTAACCTGCTTGCTTGAATATTTTCTACCAGTAATATTTAGAATTCCATTCTTATGAAAAGTGAAGATATATAGGCGTAATCCTTATTTTCCCCTTCTCCAACACTTTCTTCCTGTTAACTTTGTTTTAAATCTTGCCTCGGAATACAAGGTTACAAACAGAATGAATTAATCTTTACTACTATTGTTACTATTTTTATAGTTGTGTCATATTTGAAATTCTTATAAGACCTATAAATACATTGACAAAGTGAAAATATAGGAGTATACGTTAATGGTGGGGGCATCCCCTTCCTTTACTAAAAATCAAATTCTTATCACATAAATAAAATAGATTTTTTCCCCTTAAAAATAAAGGATTCCATTAGCAACAATGGATAAGTTTATAAACATGGAAAAAAGGTGTTCTAAGAGAATAATCAACATGTTTGAATCTGCGCTTATCTCAAGAAATGAAAATTGTGTCGGATTGATAGAGAATATTTCCGAATATGGCTTATTTTTTATAGCATCCCCTACAAAAGAGGTAACAACTTTTATTCCAGAAACAATATTTAAGTTAAACTTTCAACCTCCTAAAGAGAGAAAAATAAACTTACAGTGCGAGGTAAGATGGGTACATATAAATAAAATTCCAATCCATGGTTTAAGATACAGAATAGGATTGGAAATTATAGACCCACCCAGTGAATATAAAGAATATTATAATACACTTGAACAAGTCCTTTTTTCTTCTTAAAAAGTTTTGTTCATTCCACTCCGTAATCATCAACTTTTTTATTCGTCTTAGTCGTTGACTTGTAGGTGAAAGTCTCAAAAGAAGAAAATTTCCCCACCTTCTATTTAGTTCTTCCTCTTCTATGACATTCCTCTGAATGAAATTCAAGACGCTGACCATGAGGCAACAAGGGTAGGGCGTCAGTTGCTGCTGTTTGGTGCAGACGGCACTCTTAAGAGTGACTTACAGGACCCTGTTGGCTTGGATTTTACAATAGGAAGCATCGGGATTTTAAATTAAGATATTTGGTACTTAAAAAGCACCCTCATGATCTTATTTTAACACTAAGCCTCTAATAGCTTATACTACTAATAGCTTAAGGAGGTGAAATTATGTCAACTGCTACTGTCCGTATCCCGGAAGAAAAAAGAGATACCCTAAAAATTATCGCAAGTATCGAAAAAAAAGAAATAAGAGAAATACTTTCAGAACTAATCGATGAGTATATTGAAAGACATCGGGAGACGCTCGAACTGTTTTCCAGGCCCGAATGGGTAGAGATTGTCAAGAAGGGCAAAAAAGAGGTAACAAAAGGAGTCAAGGGGAAAACCCTTAATGAGCTGGAAGATTGAGGTCAAGCCAACAGCAGAAAAATATTATTTAAAGTTTGACAGGAAAACGAGAAAGATGATTAAAAAAGCTTTAAAGGAATTGAAAAAGGAAAGAACCCCTTTATTACACAATCATGTTAAATCTTTAACAGGACAGCTTCAAGGAGACTATCGCTTAAGAGTTGGTGATTGGCGACTTCTCTTAACGCCTGAAAAAAATAAGAAGCTTATTCATATTTATGCAATTCTTTAACGTGGTGATGCTTATTAATGTCTTTTGAAGAGATAGCTCAAAAATCATATGAATATATTAATGAGTTTTTATATTTTGTAGTAAGACCCCATAAAAACAGAGAGAAGAGGTCATTGCTCTATTGTTCAGGTGTTAATATAGTCCGTTTCCTTCCCATTACAAAGGGGCGGCATCGTCCGATGTCAAATCCTGCCATGAGAGGGCTTCAACTTGTAAATATCGAAGTCAGGGCTATGGCGTTGGCAAGCGGAGCAACTCCAAAGGCCCTTCGAGAAAATGAGTGTGTGGGAATTGCTCCCACAAAAGATAGTTGGTATACCGAGCGCTTGCTGATAGAAAATGCTCCTGAGTCATTACCTGATGAGATAATTACTTATGGTCCTATAAACCTTCTAAAAAAAATCAACAAAGCCATTCTATTAGGAGCGAAACTGCCTGAAGAACTACTTAAGCCAGATGAACTTCAAATGTTTATTGAGAATCTTTGCAGTGAATATGGCATGTGATTTGATAAAAGGGAAAGTCCCACCTGCGAGGTGGGACGATGTTCAGAGGTGCTTTACGTTGAAATTACCGGGAAGACCGAAAAAAGAAGGATAACGAAAAAATACGGGATGTGTCCCTAATTACCAGAAAATAGAAAAGGGAATATTAAGTGAAGAATGAAGACCTGACCCCTCTTTTACCTTTTTCTAAATCCTCTACTTAAAATTGTGATTTAAATCACTTGTTATTAATGCAATTTATTTTATTCTTAAAAGGGGGGGATGATTATAAAGCTTTTGGCAAAAAAATGAATGTAATCCCTGAAAATATTAGGGCAACATTGCTTGTGAAGGCTGTTAAAACTTTAGTTGTGCTATTTTGTATTTTTTTAACATGCTTTTTGCCTTCTTCAGCTTTGGGTGGCGCTTTAGAGCATTTATTTTATAATGCTGGAGATAATTCCCCGGAGAGTGAACCTGAATTTGATTCAAGTGTTAATAAAGAAACGGTCTTGATCAATAACGATAGTGGAGATGTCGATAATTTGAGTATTTTTTTTAAACTAACTAAAAGTATACTTTTCAGTTTTGAGGGAAGAACTATTGTAATAAAATCTACAGACATTTCTGTATTTGATTATCCCAGTAAACTTGATATTGAAGAGTTAATTGTATTGAGTAATTTTCGAATACTTTTCTAAAGAATCCTAAAGAATCCTAAAGAATCTATAAAGAATCTAGGAACAACCCCCAAATTCTACACCATATTACATATTGTGAAGGCAAAAAAAACAGGGGATGGTGAGGAAAATTTACCATCCCCTGATTGCATAATTTCTTTATCCGCAGGAACTACAGCCAGAATGAGGGTCGCATGATGACTTTTGGTTACTTCTGATTACGAATCCGCTCTTCTCACCGTCTTCTAAGAAATGAATTTCGCTTCCATTCAGTTTTTCTGATGCAGTTTTATCTATGAAGAGTTTAAAGCCATTTTTGTCTATAACTTCATCTCCTTCAGCAGGATGTTCACTTAAATCCATTCCAAAAGAAGGTCCGCAGCAACTGCTTCCGGCTGCATAAAGCCTCACTCCCCATTCAGACTTTCCTTCAGCAGCCAGAATCTGCTTCCCTTTTTCAACAGCTAAATCTGATATTGTGACCATGTATAATCCTCCTTTAGTGTTCTTTCAAAAAAAATTGAAAGTCATATTTTATTAACTTAAACCAAAAGTATCTGTAAAAGCAACCATACGTATTTCAGATCCACAGATTGTCTCTGAAGATGTATGTCGAATGTATTCCTGAAACAAAGGACAGGGCATTACTAACCTGTTGCAGGTGAGAGCGAAAGAGATAATTAATTCATTGTATTTTGAAGACACCGTGCTGGTTGTTGCAGGAAGCTTTTAATGTTACAATGATACCTGATGAAGCACGATATTTCAGGTGTTGTGGAGAGGGTACACGAAATTTTCAAAAAACAGGGATTGACCCTTTCTGTTGCTGAGTCATGCACAGGAGGTTTGATCAGCCACTGCATTACAATGCTACCCGGTGCGAGCACCTTTTTTACGGCGGGAATTGTCTCTTATTCAGAAGAGACAAAAAAGAAGATTCTCGGTGTTTCACCCCTGACAATAGCAAACCATGGAGTCATAAGTGAAGAGACAGCACGTGAGATGGCTGAAAAGGTTCGCACACTGACTGGCACAGACTACTCCATTTCCACAACCGGTAACCTTGGTCCCCACGTGCTTGAGGGAAAAGAGAAGGGGCTTATTTACATAGCGGTAAGCAGGCAGGGCAAAACCCTTTCACAGCGATTGCAGTTAACAGGAGACAGGGAAGCCAATAAAGAAGAAGCGTGCATTTCAGCACTGAGACTTTTAGTTGAATTTATAGACAGCCATGAAAAGGATTCCTGACAATATCAAAAAAGAGATTGAAAAGCTCGTTAAAGAGCTTAATTTTCACTGTTACCGATATTATGTGCTTGACTCCCCTGTCATCTCTGATGAAGAGTATGACCGCCTGTTCAGGCACTTAAAAGAACTTGAAGGGCGTCATAATTATATCCTGCCCGACTCTCCGACACAGCGCGTCGGCGCTCCTCCGCTTGATAAGTTTGTAAAGGTAAAACATAAAGAGCCCATGCTCTCTCTTGATAATGCCCTTTCGGAGGATGAAGTGAGAGAATTTGACCAGAGAGTGAAGCGGTTTATCAAATCTGATGAAGAGATTACCTATACTATTGAGCCGAAGTATGACGGTCTCGCTATTGAGCTTACATATAGAAATGGAATATTCTTCCGTGCTTCAACAAGAGGCGACGGTTATGAAGGTGAAGATGTAACCCGGAATATAAAGACCATAAAGGCTGTTCCTTTAAAAATAGAAGAGGTTAAAACTCCGGAGGAGATAGATATCCGCGGAGAGGTCTATATGGATATTGAGGATTTTGAAGCGCTCAACAGGGAAAGAGAAGCTCATAGGGAGTCACTTTTTGCAAACCCGAGAAATGCTGCGGCTGGCTCAATAAGACAGCTTGATTCTTCTATAACGTCCTCGAGAAAACTGCACGTGGCCTGCTATGGTACGGGTGCTGTAAAAGGGATTGATTTTAAAAACCAGTGGGAACTTATACGATGGCTCAAGGAGGCACGGTTTCCTGTGCCTTTGAATGTCAAACGTGCTCAGGGAATTGAAGAGGCAATTTCTGCTTTTAAAGAAATAGAGGAAACGCGAAAGGATTTTCCTTTTGAGACGGATGGCGCGGTTATCAAGGTTAATGAATTCAGACTCCAGCAGATGTTAGGTGTGAAAACAAGGGAGCCGCGCTGGGCAATAGCATATAAGTTTCCTGCTCATCAGGGCACAACAATAATAAGAGAGATAGGGGCGAGTGTGGGCAGGACAGGTGTCATAACTCCTGTTGCTTTTCTTGAACCAGTAGGAATTGGCGGCGTGATAGTCTCCCGTTCCACATTGCACAACTGGGATGAAATTCAGAGGAAAGATATTCGTGCAGGAGATACTGTCGTCGTTGAAAGAGCAGGAGATGTTATTCCCCATGTTGTTACGGTTGTAAAGGAAAAAAGAACCGGAAAGGAAAAACACTTTCCTCCTCCCAGGAGATGTCCTTCCTGCAATTCTATAGTGGAAAGAGAAGAGGGTGGGGTAGCTTATCGGTGTATAGGTTTAAACTGTCCTGCGCAGGTTCAGGAGCGTATTAAGCATTATGCCTCACGGGCTGCTATGGATATTGAGGGTCTGGGGGAAAAAAATGTTGAACTCTTATATTCAAAGAGGCTTATCAGTAGTTTTCTGGATGTCTATAAGCTCAAAAAAGAAGACTTACTTGAGCTTCCGAGGTTTGCCGATAAATCAGCAAGCAACCTCATAGAGGCTATAGAGAGAAGTAAGCAGACCACTCTTGTGCGGTTCCTTTATTCTCTGGGTATCTTGCATGTTGGTGAATATTCAGCAAAGCTCCTTGCCATGAATTTCAGGAGACTTGAAGATTTATATAATGTAAAGACAGAGAACGTTATGAATATAAAGCAAATGGGTGAAAAAATTGCGAGCTCAACTGCACGATTCTTTAGTGACCGTGAAAATCTCCGCACCCTTGATGCCATGAAATCTCTGGGTTTAAAGATTTCAAACCCTGATTACAAAGGGAAGAAAAAGGAAAAACGTGTTCTTGATGGACTCACCTTTGTGATAACAGGTACATTGCCGAAACCGAGAAAAGAAGTTGAGGATTTGATTGAACGTATGGGTGGTCATGTCGCTGGTTCAGTATCAAAGAGTACTGATTATCTTTTACTGGGAAAAGACCCTGGTTCAAAAGTGAAAAAAGCAACATCCCTTGGGGTGAAAACACTCTCTTATGAAGCGTTCTTATTAAAGATGATTCAAAAGCGAGTTTGAAGTTCAGTAATACCCCTTGCTCAAGGAAATATTACGAGAAAAATAATTCTTTTTGGAAACTAATACGCCAAAAGCAAACTGAAGACATAAGGGCGCAGAATTTATTTTCCGAACAGTTCAAGGGCTTTTTGCAGAGCTTCTTCAGGAAATTCAACTTTTATCACGCCTTCGATTGTATCCCATGTCTTAATCCCTATAACAGGTTTTCCGAGCTTAAGCGCAATGGCTATTTCTGAGAGTGTTCCGTAACCTCCTGAAACAGCTATCAGAGCATCTGCTGACCTCGCTATGATTATATTCCGTGCATGGCTGAGTCCTGTAGTTATGGGGATATCTACATACCTGTTAGCATCTTCGCTGCTAAAACCAGGAAGTATCCCAACGGTTATTCCGCCGGCTTGTTTCGCTCCTTTTGAAGCTGCCTCCATGACGCCTCCAAGACCACCGGTAATAAGGATACCTCCTTTTTTCGCTATGAGTGTACCAACCTCTTCAGCTATGCCGTATATCTCTTTGTTGCAGGAACTATCGCCAATAACCGCAAAAATCATAACGTAATTTTAAACTATTACGGAAGAGAGGTAAATGAAAAACCTTTTGAATGAATAACTATGGGATAATTCCAGGTGTATATGGGCTCTATCTCATATTTTCCCATGTTGTCTTAAAATAAGTTAAAATAGTTTTCTTATGTTATTACTCGCTCTTTCTTTTGCACTGTATCTTTTCTCTCTCTGGAAAAGGCCTCTTCTTTATGCCGGGCTTATCTTTCAAATAGCGTACCTTGTCTCAAGAGGATTTGAGCTTGGCAGGCTTCCACTTGTGGGGCCGCACGATACTCTGGTTTTTTTTACGGCTTCCACCGTTGTATTTTCCATCCCTTTTAGACTCATTTTAAAAAAAAATATTCGGTTCCATAACACTGTTGCGATAGGGGCTTCGTTTTTCACAGCATTTGCGCTCACATCCGCACAACATAATGCGCCCCTTCCGCCTGTGCTGAAAACCCTGTGGTTTGAAGCCCATGTAGTTCTGGCGTTTTTGTCTTATGCCCTTTTTGCAATAGCAGCCGTTCTTGGCTTTGTTTATCTTGATGAAAAAAACAGCACGGTTGAAGGCATGCAGTACCGGGCAATCCTCATAGGTTACTGCCTCTTTACGCTCTCTATAATTTTTGGAGGCATATGGGCATTTCTCGCATGGGGTACGTACTGGATATGGACACCAAAGGAGCTCTGGACAAGCATTTTATGGATATTCTACAGTTTTTATCTTCATGCACGCTTAAAGCAGTGGTGGATGGGCACGCCTCTGGCATATCTGGGCATTGCAGGTTTTGCCGTTGTATTATTCACCTATCTTGGTGTAAGCCTTTTGATGAAGAGTTCTCACAGTTTTTAAACAATGATTGTTTTTAAATATGTCATAAGATTTTTTTTATCATTGAATACAACCCTGTGGTTTCTGGGTTTTCTCCTCATTATGCTCTTTGCAGGCGCACTTATCATGCCCGGGAAACAGGCGTTCCAGGGTCTTCACACGGTGCCTCTATTCAAATGGCTCACTACACAACCGCTTACCTTAACGTGGTGGCTGTGGTGTTTAATAGGTATACTTTCGGTTCTTACGGTCAACACCCTTTTTTGCAGTATTGAATCTATTCTTAAAAAGAGAAAGGTAACCCAATGGCTTCTCTTAATATCACCTCAGGTAATACACATTGGTTTTCTGTTCATGCTCCTTGCCCATCTTTTCAGCGCTCTTGGAAGTTCTCAACGATTTGTTGCTGCTCGGGAAGGATCTGTGCTCCACATATCAGAAGATAGCGCCATGCAGGTTAAGGGAATTAATATCCTTGTCAGCCCTCGTGGATATATCTCTGAATGGGAAGTCAGTGTTGAATATCTTTCAAATGGAGAGGTTTTTAAAAAAGACACAATTAAACCGAACCAGCCCTCAATTCACAGGGGTCTTAATGTAAATGTAAAAGACTTCAGGCTTTTTCCGAAAAAAACGGTTCTCCTGCAGGTAAGCAAAGAACCGGGTGCTGTATGGGCATTGACCGGCGGAATCCTGTGCATGGCAGGTATTACTATCCTCATAATCCTCAAGATAAAAAAGGAGAGATAGTGTAACAACAGAATTTTATCTGTATAACAATTTTTATAGAGAGGTTAATTGTTCCCCGATGTTTTTTCTAAAAACAAAGTTTGTGTAGGATACGCAAATTCAATATCTCTTTTTTCGAATTCTCCCTTAATTGAAAAGTTAATCTCTTGCTGAATGTCCATATACTTGTTATAGTCGCTGCTCATGACGTAATAGACGACTTCAAAGTCAAGACTGAAGTCCCCGTAGGAAGCAAAATGGGCGCGGTCAAAGAGTGAAGCATTAACATTTTCTATAGCTTTTCTTATAATTCCGGGAATTTCTTTGAGCTGCTTAAGAGTTGTCTGGTATGTAACACTGAGCTTAAAGACCACCCTGCGCTTTTCCATTCGTTTGTAGTTTCTCAGACGTGAATTCGTAAGGTCGGTGTTGGAAAACACTAATTGCTCCCCCCCTAAACTGCGTATCCTTGTTGTCTTAATACCGATATGCTCCACTGCTCCTAAATAATCTCCAATGATGATAAAATCACCAACTTTAAAAGGCCGGTCAAAAAATATAACAAAGTAGCTGAACAGGTCTCCCAGAATTGTTTGTGCTGCCAGAGCAACAGCTATGCCACCAATGCCTAAACCGGCAATGACAGTGGAAATCTTAAAGCCTAAATTATCTAAAAGAAAGGTGATGCCAATACCCCATACTATTACTTTTATTATCGGAAGTATTGTTTTGATACCCCGTTGCTTGTCTACATCGATTTCTTTCTTTGACCAGTATCTCTCGAGTGAATAATTGATGAGAGCTATTACCAGGCGAATGCTTAAGAAAGTCAGGAGAACCACTCCCAGAATATCAAAAATCTTGCTCAAGGAGGGACTTATAGTTAAGCTCTTGGAAGACACATAGAAAACTCCAAAATAAAACAGTGGAAGCAACTTTTTTTCAAAGATAGTAATCAGGAAATCATCTAAGGTTGTAGCACTTTTTTCTGCCCATGCTTTGAGGCGGTTTAAAATAAATCTTTTGAAGATATGAATAATAATGATACCGACAAAAAAGGTTGAGAGGAAGACAATATAATCTATAATGCGGTTCTGAAGAAACGTAACCTGCATAATATCTTTAAGCATAGCAACACCTCTTATTTCTGCCTGATATTGAGTGTATAAAAGATGACAGAGTTTATGTTGAGTTATACTATCAAAGCCCCTACCCGCTGTCAATCATCAAAAAAAAGGCCCCCTGACCCGGTGATCAAGAGGCTTTTTAAAATCTGATACAGGATTTTAACTACTCCGGGAGCGTATAACCAACTCCTGCAAATTGTATGTTGGCAGGGTCATTACTGCGCGGTGGAGAGACCGCATGCACACCGCTGCATTTAGGACATTTACCCACAAATGTTTTCAGTGTGAAAGGTTCACCACAACCCTGACATTTTGTTTTTAAACCGCCGTCGGGGATAGGCTGGTCTTTTATATCACCGCCGTGAACTTTATAGACAAATTCAACCAGCTCTCTGCCCTCAGAAAATGGACCCGCTCCGCTCCCATCTCCGCAACTAGTACAGTTTCCCATAAAACACCTCCGAAAATTATAGTGTCTTTTTACTATACCCGATTTCTGGCAATAGCTCAACCAGGACGTAAAGAAAACTGTTCCATACCACTTATGCAATCAAGCGTCCGGGGATCTGCTTTTGTTTCCTGGTGCCGGGAATATGTTATTTGGACATTCACCAGTAAGTTATCAGGGAATACGCCTGACTGCCATGCCTACCGGCACCTGTCTGCTCTATGAGTCGTAGACCGATAGGTAGAGGCAGGCCTTGCCTACCGTCAGGCAGGCTCGCTCTTTCATGTTAATGTAAAATAGAGTGGATGAACTCATTCAATGAAAGAATAGCGCATGCAGTAAAACTGCTTAAGGCATCTCACAATGTTACTGCATTTACAGGTGCAGGAGTATCGACTGAGTCAGGCATATCAGATTTCAGAAGCCCGGGAGGTGTCTGGGACCGCTACAGGATTGTCACTTATCAGGAATTTATCTCAAGCCATGACGCAAGAGTTAATTACTGGCGCATGAAAAGCGATTTATTTCACGAGATGAAAGATGCAAAGCCAAATAAGGCACACAGAGCCCTTGCACAGCTTGAAAAAATGGGCAAACTACACTGTCTTATTACCCAGAACATAGACGGTCTTCATCAAGATGCTGGGAACTCCCGTGTCATTGAGCTACATGGTACAAACAGAAAGGCAGTGTGTTTGCATTGTGGAAAAGTATGGACTATAGAGGATATACATGTGAGGCTTGAGACAAGTGGCTTTGAACCACTCTGCGATGAATGCAACGGCTTTGTTAAGCCTGCCACTGTTTCCTTTGGACAGGCAATGCCAGAGGAGGAAATGGTGAAAGCATATGCGTGTGCCAGTCAATGCGACCTTTTTTTCATGGTAGGCTCATCCCTTCAGGTTGAGCCAGCGGCTTCTATACCCGGAGAAGCCAAGAAGGCAGGGGCTACGCTCATTTATATAAACCGTACAGGTACGCCGTCAGATCATCTCGCAGAAGTCCTTTTTAGAGAAAATGCTGGAGAAGTTCTGTCAGCAATAGTTGAAGGGTTAAAACAGCAATGACCCCTACCTGTGATTAAACAACATTACCGGGGATGCCCCTTCTGCTTAGTGGTTGATACGTTCGGCGGCATAGTTCGATAAACTCACTATCCTGAGTGAAATCGAAGGACACAAATCCTATCTTTTAGGGTAAGGAAAATACAGGTGCTGCTCAGTACGGCTTCGACTGAGCCTTCGGCCCGAGCTCAGGCCGAGAGCTCAGCCCAAGTCCAAATCACGACTGATTGCCCTCAGAGCAGTAG